>NZ_CALJRY010000048.1 GCF_937976295.1 uncultured Rothia sp.
AAGGTGATGCCTGCTACCTGCAAGTATCCTGTTGCTCGTCATTGTGCCCCTCCCCCTCGGGGGGGGGACACAATGACGAGCCCAGAGATGAAATCGCTAGATATTGTGTAACGTTATACGTAGATAGAGAAAGGACAAAGAACATGGATGTTATTGTTCAGCTTCAACCGGGTGACGGAATCCTTGCCCGAATTGTGGATTTTAATGAGAGCACGGGCGGTACAGAGCTACTGGTCCTCGAAGTGGACACCGTAGATGGCGACCAGTTCACCGCCAAGATGGTGCATAATGCATACCTGAGTAATACGTGGGTGACTAAGTGCGACGGTCGGTTCGTGTATAGCGGCACAATTCTAGAACACGACCCTTTTAAGATTAGGCTTCGATACCACGATACCGAGGGACGTTTTGAAGAAGGCGGATTCAATATCGTTCAGGCTATTTACCTAGGACCGCCGGTCAATGAGACTGCAGTAACCATTGCAACCTCTATAGATCCTCGCCGAGAGGTTATGTGCCACGCAGGTGGTTACGTGTTTTCCTGGGGCGTTCCGTGGATTCCGAAGGCCATTTACCAGCACGTGGTAGTACCTGAAGACGGTAGGTGTATCTACATGCATAGCAATATGCACGAGCAGCTGAGTCGTATAGTGCCGGTGCATAATTGGCCTGGAATCACCTATGAACGCACCACCAACTTTGCTGACGTAGACTGTCAGCTAGTCCCTGTATCGGCTGAGGTGGAACGTGTGCTCGATAAAATGTATGAATCGCCCGAGTATAACGACCTTGAAGATGAATGGTCCTGTCATCTGAAGAGGTGGGAACATCCCCGAGTCCCTCTATCGAGCGCGTGGCCGAACGGTACATACAAGAACTTCTTGAATAAGCCGGCTATTTCCGAATTCCTGGAGGGGAATGGGCCGCACCTGATCCTCTGCCTGGTGGATACCGTGGACTTCTTCATGAAGAAGGGCTGGCGGAACAACCTGCTCGAGAAGTATGAAGACCAGGGTAAGTATTCTGACGAATACTTGAAGCTGGTTTGCATGGCAACCCGAGTGATTGCCGACCGTATGGAATTCCACGCGAATGACATTTATAGCTACCTGGAAGAACCCAGCCCCTTTGAGCTGCTACTTCGGGAGAGCATCGCGCTCCTCAAGGAGACCCCGGAGTATCAGTGCGTGGGTGTTTTCGGCGAGAAGTGTGAAGAATCCTGCGATTCTAGTTGCCCTGCGTGCCGCGGCGGCGAGTTCCGTCGAGAAGATCACGTGAGCGATCAGGACGACTCGAGTTCGCTACCGAGGCTCCGACCTTCCGAACTCGGCATGGTCACTGTGCTGGGGGCTTGCGATAGCGCGCTCGCCGAAGAGTCAGAGGAAGAGCCGGAGGAGGACTCCGAGGGCAATTCCTAAAAGGGGATAATTTCTAGAGGTAGAAGGGAGCGTAAGGAGAGCTCATGAAGGTGAATGTGCACGACCCGCGCGGGGAAGAACTCGCGCAGGTAATCACGCGCGCCACCGCGGCACTGGCGCAGGTGCCCAGCCCCCGCGTCGACGCCGAGCTACTCGCCGCGCACCTGCTCTACGACGGCTCACGCTCGCGCCTCCAGCACGCCGCGCTCATGGGGGAGCGGCTCACCCCCGAACAGGTCGCAGAGTACGAGGCGCTGGTCGCCCGCCGCGCCTGCCGCGAACCGCTGCAACACATCACCGGATCCGCTCCCTTCTACCGTCTAGAACTGTCGGTCGGGCCGGGCGTGTTCGTACCCCGCCCCGAGACCGAGCTACTCGTCGAAGAAGCTCTCAAAGTGCTGACCGCACGCACCGATTCGGCAACTCGCACCGATTCGGCAACCGGTCAGCTGCGCATCGTCGATTTGTGCACCGGCTCCGGGGCCATCGCCGCGGCAATCAAGAGCGAACTGCCGAACGCCCAGGTGTTCGCGGTGGAACTCTCCGAAGACGCCATCCCCTACACCCGTAAAAACCTGGAGCCGCTCGGCGTGCACCTGGTGCAGGGGGACGCCCTCACCGCCCTGTCCGAACTTGCCGGAACCTTCGACGCGGTGCTCTCGAACCCTCCGTACATTCCGCCGGCGAACGTACCCGCCGACCCGGAAGCCGCCCTGCACGACCCGGACATGGCGCTGTACGGTGGGGGAGAGGACGGCATGCAGATGCCCTCCGCGATTGCCGCCCGCGCCTTCGAGCTTCTTACCCCCGGCGGTCTGTTCATCATGGAGCACGACGAGACCCAGGAAGAAGCCGTTGCCGAGCTCCTGACACGCATCGGCTTCGAGGGCTGCTACCCGGTGCGTGACCTGAATAATCGTCCGCGCCATAGCGTCGGTTATAAACCGCGCCCACTAGAGCCTTTAGACTAGTAAATGCACCACCTAGCCCGTGCCGGGCTGCGTGAAGGCAACGCGTCCGCCCCAGTAGCCAGCCCAGTAGCCACCACAGAGCCAGTGAAATACGGCGAACCCCCGGAAGAGCGCTTCCACATGGCGCGTTGTGGGTGCCGGTGTCTCGCCGCATCCAGAAAAACATGAGAGAATAAGACCCGTGACTGCAAAGCTGTACCCCGTAACGACTGAAACTGAGACCCGCGAGGCCATCGAGGCTGCCCGCGAGGCGCTGAAGGCGCACGACACGATTGTGATGCCCACCGATACCGTCTACGGTATTGCCGCCGATGCTTTCTCGCATCAGGGCGTTGCCAAGCTGCTGGCAGATAAGGGCCGCGACCGCACCATGCCGCCGCCCGTGCTGATCTTTGATCTTGCTGCGCTCGCTGGCGTGGTCGACGACGTTCCGGACGATATTTACGACCTGGGTGGTCGCTTCTGGCCCGGCGCGCTGACTATTATTCTTCACGCGTACCCGTCGCTGAGCTGGGATTTGGGTGAGACCCGCGGTACCGTTGCCGTGCGTGTTCCCGATGATGAGTTCGCCCTGAAGCTGCTGACTGAGCACGGTCCGCTGGCGGTTTCGAGCGCGAACAAGACCGGTCAGGAAGCCGCACTGGACGCGCAGACCGCCTTGGATTCTTTGGGCGAGGACGTTGCCGTGGTGATTGACGGTGGCGCTCGTCCTAAGCCGCATGAGTCTGAGCCGAATGAGGACGGCGTGGTTGTGGTGACTGAGCGTGAGCCGGCACCGTCCACGATTCTGGATTGCACCTCCTTCCCCTACGTGGTGGTTCGTGAGGGCGCAATTTCGGTGGAGGAGCTGCGCGAGGTTGTCCCGACCATCCTGACTCGTGCGGAGGCTGACGAGCAGGCGGCTCGTAAGGTTGAGGAAGCTGAGTCTGCTTCTTCCGCATCGTCTGAGTCGGCTCCTTCTGAGCGTGCTCTGGACGATCAGGCTGACCTGGATGAGGCGTACGAGCAGTGGGACAGCACCCATAATGTGAGCGGTGAGCCTGCTCGTCGTGCTTCGGCGCCGGCTGCCGGTTCTGTTGCTGCGTCCCTGTTGGGTGCTACTTCGGCGCTGTCTTCTGCTTTCAGCACCGGCGTGGATCAGGAGCGTGCGCGCGGCTACCGTGACAACACTCCGAAGCCGGTTCGTGCGGATGAGCCGCAGACCCCGCCTGTGTCTGCTGATGTTGCTCGTGCGCTGGTCTTTGGCGAGTCGAAGATTGAGACTGCCGCTAAGAGCACCCCCGCTCAGAGCGAGGCTAAGGCGGCAGAAGCTAAGGCTGAAGACGCTAAGACTGAAGTAAAGGCCGATTCTGAGGCAAAGAGCGAGCAGAAGGATGCACCGGAGGATCACCTCTAAACCTCTGTGCGTTAGAGAGCTCGGAGCATAAAATCTCGAGCATAAAAACGTATAGGGAACCCCCGATATATCGTTCAGATATATCGGGGGTTCCCTTTCGTTATAGTGCTCTGGGTTATGCGCTGGTAGGTGGCGTGCCTCAGGTGGCGCACCTTCAGGAGAACACGCGCGCTACCTAGTTCTTGTCGAAGCGGCGATCCTTCTTCTTACCCAGCGCGGTGTGGGCGTTGCGCAGTACTTCACGCACGCGCGGGGTGGGCAGAAGGCCGTTTTCGCGTGCCCAGGAGTCGTCGATGCCCTGGCCGAACCACATGACCTCGACCTTGCGCACGGAACCGGAGAACTTGTCGTTCATCAGCTCGGAGACGGTGTAGCCAGCCTTGATGGCTGCGCGGCAGAGCCATTCGGGCAGGTGCAGCGGCTTGCGGCGGCCTGCATCCAGCGTTGCGGAGGCGACGGTTGCGCCTTCCCAGGGCTGCAGCACGATGGCGGGTAGTTCGCCGGGGAAGGTGCCGAGCATGACCACGAATTCTGCGAGGGCGTGCACACTGGAGACCGGGGACTTGCCGGTGCCTGCACCCGCAACGGAGGCGAAGGGGGAGGACGCAATCTTGGCGAAGAGTTCGGTGGTGCGTCGGCCGCGGCCCTGCACACTGGTTGCGCGCAGAATGCACAGTTCGGGTGCGCTGTCGGGATGCTCTTCGAGGAAGTAGTCCTGCAGATCGAGCAGTGCTTCTTCGCCGAGCGCCTTGGAGAAGGAGTACGCGCTGAACGGGTTGGTCTCTTCGGAATCATCCAGCACGAGGCGCGGGCCCTGTACCGCTGCGGAGGATAGGTGGATGACGCGGCGCACGCCGGTGCGCTGTGCGGCGATTGCGATCACGGCGGGGAGCAGGGCGTTTGCGCCTACGAGCGGGGGCAAATCCTGCATATTGGGTGCGGCGAGGCCCGCTGCGTTGACGACGACCTGTGTGCCCGCGAAGGCTTCTGCGAGGGAGTCGATGATGCCTTCAAGCTGGTCTGCTTCGTCGATGATGCTGTCTACGTCAAGGGCTCGGGTTGCGAGTCGAGGTGCCTCAATGGGGTCGACGCTGATACCTTCTGCGTTCAGACGCGCGACGATGGAGGAACCAACGAAGCCGCTGGCGCCAATGACTTTCCACTTGGATTCAGACATCTCTTTTACCTCTCACGAGCCCGCGTACGTTGCGGGGAAAAATGGGGTCATTTCAACTTTCCCATATTTGAACGGTTTATGGGGAATTTGTGGGGTTTTATTCGGTCTCTGGTCGTTTTTTCGCACGGGGTGCACAGCGCAAACACAGGCTGCGAAGCTGATAGCTTGTTGAATACCCAAAAGTGGGTGTGCGGGTACGTCCGCTATGCGGATAAATCAACTGAATTCGGTTGTTTATTTGTCATATAGCGCGTCTTTTGGGGTGATGGTTCACTCTCTAGCGGAGACCGCAGGTAGAATATTTTCTTTGAGTGATATATCCACACGGTTGAATACCGCGGGCGCGAGAAACACCAGAACCGCCCAGCACGGTATGGGTATATCGCGTATCGGCTGATTCAGGCGCATCGCGCCGCGGAGGGAGAACTTATGGCAGAAAAGTACAGCGACGTGACCGCTTTTGCCCAGCCTTCTTCCCAACAGCCTTCTTCCGAACAGTCTTCTTCTCACGATTCTTTGAACGAGTATCCCCGCACGGTCGCCGTGGTGGTGACCTATAACCGTGAGGACCTGCTGCCGAAGACCCTCGCTGGTATCGCATCGGGTGAGCGCGTGCCTGCGGCGGTGGTAATTGTTGATAACGCCTCCACGGACGGTACCGCCGAGTACCTGCGGGCCCTGGACTATGAGCTGCCGGTGGACTGCATCCGCCTGGAGAGCAATATGGGTGGCGCTGGCGGTTTCGCGGTGGGTATTGACCGCGCGCTGGAACGCCATAACCCGGACCTGGTGTGGGTTATGGATGATGACACCGAACCGACCGAGAACACCCTGTCGGAGGCGGTTGCCGCCTGGCTGAACTATTCGCCGGTGCCTTCGCAGCGCCCCGCGGTGGTGGCCTCTCGTGTGGTGTGGACGAACGGCGAGGATCACCCGATGAACACTCCGCGCACTATGTTTGCGGCGGGGGAGCAGTGTCATGCTCGTGCGCAGGCGGTGGGTGCCCGCCCGATTCGTAGCGCCTCGTTCGTGTCGATTCTGATGGATGCGCAGGCTATTCGCCGTAACGGTGGTTTGCCGATTGCTGAGTTCTTCATTTGGAATGATGACTTCGAGTTTTCGACTCGTCTGATTCATCACCGTGACGGCATCGCGGTGCCTTCCTCGGTGGCTAAGCACCACACGAAGACTTTTGGTACGACGAACGCTGACCCGGGTCCGCGTTTCTATAACGATGTGCGTAATAAGCTGTGGGTCTTTACCCGTTCGCGTACCCTGAACCCGCTGGAGAAGCTGCTGTATGGCGGCTCGTCGGCGCGCCTGTGGATTTCTACTGTTCTGCGTACTGATGACCGCCGCACCTACCTGGGGTATTTCCTCAATGGTGTGCGTGATGGTTTGCGTGCGCCTCGCCCGAATGCTCAGGTGCTTGAGGGCGTTTACCCGCTGACTTTCCCCGGCCGCTACGGCGTGCCGGCTGCAGCTAGCACGGTTGATGCTGAGAAGGCGCACGGTTGCGTGAGCTCTGCACCCGATTTTTCGGTGCTGATGAGCGTGTATGCGAAGGAGAATCCCGCCTACTTGGATCAGGCGTTGGAGTCGAATCTTCTGAACCAGACGGTGCGTCCTTCCGAGCTGGTTTTGGTGAAAGACGGCCCGCTGACCCCCGAGCTGGATGCCGTGGTGGACCGCTGGGTTCAGCGCGCCGAGAATCTGGATTGCCCGCCGATTCAGGTGGTGGAGCTGGCTCAGAATGTTGGTTTGGCGGAGGCGCTGAACGCCGGTCTGCAGGCGTGCTCCTATGAGCTGGTGGCTCGTGCTGATTCTGATGACCTGTCTGAGCCGACTCGTTTTGCGCGTCTGATTCCTGCCCTGGTGCAGGGTGGCTACACGGTGCTGGGCTCTGCCATGCTTGAGGTGAATGAGAGCAATACTGCGGTGGAGTCGACCCGCGAGGCGATCGTTGATTCTGAGCGTCTGCTCAGCGCGATGGATTCGCGCAACCCGATTTATCACCCGTCTGTGGCGTTCGTGAAGAGTGCCGTGCAGCAGCTGGGCGGTTACGAGTTTGTGCCCGGTGCTGAGGATTGGTGGCTGTGGATGCGTCTGCGCGATGCCGGCTACCGTCTGGGTAATATCCCCGAGGCTCTGGTGCGTTACCGCGTGGGTGCGGGCGCGTACACGAAGCGCGGGGGAGTGGACGCCTGGTTGCAGGATGTGGCGATTCAGCGTCGACTGTACACCGGTCACGGTATTTCTAAGCTTCAGTGGGCTCAGAATATGGCGGTGCGTAGTGTGTACCGTTTTGTTCCTGAGCGGGCGCGCCGTTCGGCGTTTCGTGCGTTGTCGTCTTTGACGGCTCGTGCTTCTTCTCGTTCTTCTGGTACCGCATCTGAAGGAGGCATGTAGTGGCTCAGTTGAAACCTCACGCTCGTGTGGTGATGCAGAAGGCTGCTCAGCGCGGCACGATGGTGACGGAGGGTGACTCTGGCACGGTGCTGGTGAACCGCCTGTATGAGCGTAAGCCGTGGTGGCTGATTGTGCAGGCTCTGATTGATTCGAGCGCGTGGTTGCTGGCGGTTTTGTTTGCGTACATGCTCCGCTATAGTGTGCTGCTCAATAACGGTTCGGTGTTCGATATTATTCACCCTGCGTCGTTGACGATGACCGCTACTTTGGCTGTGGTGTTGCATCTGGCTGTTGGTCTGGCGGGCGTGAAGATTTATAACGGCGTGTATTCGTACGGTTCGTTTGATGAGTCGTGGCGTGCCGGTGCGGCTGCTTTGAGTGCGGGCGCGGTATTGACCATTTTTTCCTTTGTGGATGAGTCGCTGGGGCTGCCGCATATTCCTCATAGTGTGCCTGCGATTGCGGCGGCATTTAGCCTGATTATGATGGCTGGTGCCCGTATGGCGAAGCGTGTGTACACTGAGCGCGGTGCGGTGCGTGAGCTGACCGGTGAGCCGGTGATTGTGTACGGTGCCGGTTTTATTGGCGGCATGGTCATGGATTCGATGCTGCATGATGAGGATGCGAAGCTTCGCCCGGTTGCGGTGTTTGATGATGACCAGCTGAAGGCTGGCACGAAGTTCCACGGCATTTCGGTGATTACGACGTACCGCGAGCTGGAGCAGGTGATTCGTGAGTCGGGTACCCGTAAGATTCTGGTGACGATTTCGGATATGCCGGAGGATTACTTCGAGTCCTTCTGCAACCGCATGCGTAAGCTTAAGGTTGAGGTTCAGCGTATTAGTAGCGCAAATGCTCGTCTGATGGGTGAGCGTCTGATTACCGCAAGCGATAACGACCTGATGCGCGTGATTCGTGGCGAGATCAACTACGATATTGACCGCGATATTCTGCGTTCGTACCTGCACGGTAAGCGTGTGCTGGTTACGGGTGCGGGCGGTTCGATTGGTTCTGAGCTGTGCCGTCAGATTAGCGAGTTCGAGCCTGAGACTCTCATGATGCTTGATCATGATGAGACTCTGCTGATGGAGACGAAGGTTTCGATTACTCATGAGTCGAGCCTGGATGATGACCGCATTATTCTGGCTGATATTCGTGAGGGAGATAACCTACTGGAGATTTTCCGTGACCGTCGCCCCGAGGTGGTGTTCCACGCTGCGGCTTTGAAACATGTGTCGGCGTTGGAGGCGTACCCGCAGGAGGCGTGGAAGACGAACTCCCTGGGTACTCTCAACGTGTTGCGTGCCGCGGAGGCGGTGGGCGTGAAGACCTTCGTGAATGTTTCGACCGATAAGGCTGCGGATCCGAAGACTGCGCTGGGCCAGTCCAAGCGGGTGGCGGAGCGTCTGACCGCGTACTTTGGTGAGAAGACCGGCAACACCTACGTGTCGGTTCGTTTTGGTAACGTGTTTGGTTCGCGCGGTTCGATTAAGCCGCTCTTTACGAAGCAGATTCTTTCGGGTGGTCCGATTACCCTGACGGATAAGCGCGCGACCCGTTATTTCATGCTGATTACTGATGCCTGCCTGCTGGTGATGCTTGCCGGTGCGATTGGTCGCCCGGGCGAGGTTATGGTGCTGGATATGGGTCAGCCGGTCAAGATCCTGGACGTTGCGAAGGCGATGCGCCAGGCATATGAGCGGTATGACGTGGAGATCAAGGAGATTGGTCTTCGCAAGGGTGAGAAGCTGGATGAGACTCTCTTCGGCGGTACCGAGAAGCTGGTACCCAGTGAGGAGAACCGGTATATTTCCCGGTCGAGTGCCCCGGCACTTGACCCTGATGAGCTCGATTATGAGCGCTGGATTCAGAACTATCGGGAGCACAGCGGCTATGAGCGTCATGGCCTGGAGCGTGCCCCTGATCCGCGTACTCTGGCGGATGCACAGACGTTCTAATCTTTACGTAAATGACACCGGATTCTGCACTTGCGTGGCAGGTGCGGTATCCGGTGTTTTCTCTTTCTCGGTGTAGAACATCTCAGGACGCAGAATATACAGGGCGTATGGAAAGATTCTGTAACGTTTAGCCCCGGGTTTCAGAAGAGTTCTATAGAATACGAAGTAACCACACACTACACACATATCGTCCCTTAGCCGCGATTTATGGAGTTTACCTCCAGGGGTAGCGGCGCCAATGCTTTGGAGCTGGTATGACCTCCTTTTCTGAACTGTTGAGTATTTTTGCTCTTGCTTTTGTTTTGGGTGCCCTTTTACCGTTTGCGGTGCGCCCGATTTTGCGCCGCCACAATATGGTGGATGTTCCTAATGAGCGCTCTTCGCATACTGCTCCGACGTACCGCGGTATGGGTTTGGCGACTGCTGCGGCGACTCTGTTGGCGTTTGTGGTGGCTACTTTGTTCGGCTGGACGTACCGTTCTTCTGAGTCTTTGCAGCTGGCGGTGACGATTGCTGCGGCGATTCTGTGCGCTTTTGTCTTGGGTTGGCTTGAGGATATTCGTGGCGTGAGCATTGTGCGTCGTGCGGGCCTGCAGCTGGTTATTGGTCTTTTGGTGAGTGTAAGCTTTGCGACGGTGCAAGGCACGAACATTTTGATGCTGATTCTTGGCGCGATTTTTATTGCCGGATACATTAACGTGGCGAACTTTATGGACGGCATTAACGGCATTTCTGGCGCGCACGGTCTGGTGGCTGGTCTGGCGTATGCGCTGACCGGCTGGATGGTGAATCTGCCGTGGCTGGCTTTGGCTGGTGTGGCGGTTGCCGGTGCTTATGCTGCGTTCCTGCCGTGGAACGTGCGCCCGGGTAAGAACGTGTTTTTGGGCGATGCGGGTTCTTATGTTTTGGGTGCGGCGCTGGGCACGATGGCTGTGGGTGCGTGGTTTGCGGATGTTCCGTTCCTGCTGTCTTTCGCCCCGCTGGTGACCTACCTTGCGGACGCTGGTGTTACCCTGTTCCGTCGGTTCATGGCGGGGGAGCAGTGGTACATGCCGCACCGTACTCACACGTATCAGCGTCTGACGGATGTTGGTTTCAGCCATCTTGGTTCGACCGCCGTGGTGACGGGTACGACCATTCTGGTGTGGGTGCTGTTGGCGTTTGCGTCTGACCTGTATGTTGCGGGATCTGTGGTGGCGGCCGCGGGCGTGGTGCTGGTGGCTCTTGCCGTGCTGGCCGTGTATCTGCGTATGCCGCAGTTCTTTGGTGGCGAGGCTCCTGCTTCTGCGATTGATTTGTCGAAGCGTTTTGCCTCGGCTCCTGAGACGACAGCTCCTGAGGCGAAGAAGGCTGTTTCGGAGCCTGCTACCGGTTCGTTGACTTCTGCAACTGGTGTTCCGGCGACTCCTGAGAATGTGGAGCCGACCTCGCTGCATCCGGAGCCGATTATGCCGGATTCCGTGAAAGACCGTGCAGAAAGCTCTTCTACTACTCGCTCCTCTGTTCAGTCTTCTTCTCATCGCAACCGTGGGGAGAAACACTAATGGCTTCTGAGCGGCCTAAATCTCAGGTTCCTATTGAGCCTCTTTGGAGGCGCGTGGTGGATGTTCTGTGGTATCCGCCGGTGGAGCGTAGACGGCAGCAGAAACGCCGCCTGGAGCGTACTCAAGCAGGTTTGAAAGCCTCTTCTTTTGAGAGTCAAGAGCTTTCCTGGAAATTTTTGTTCTACAGGGTGTCGGCTTACTCTCTGCTGGCTTGGTTGGGCGGTATGATGAGTGCGTACCTGTTTGCGGGCCCTGTGGGCGCGCTAGGAATAACATTGGGCTTTCTGATAATCTATATATGCTTCACTCTGGGCGTATTAGTTATGTTGGTTGCTCCCATTTTCGACTGGGGTGTACCCAAATCGCTGGTGGTGAGCTACCTCGTGAAGATTGCTCTGCTCGGTCTGGTATTGATGTTTGTGCCATTCCCCGAGAGTCTGAGGCACGGTTGGACTCTCGCAGGCGCATGTACCGGTGTGATTCTGTGGATTGTTATCGAAACAGTCAGCATCGCACGACTGAGAATTCTATACTTCGACACCGATCTAGAAGACCACGGTCGGTAACGCGATTGGTGTTTGAAAGGAATACGTTTGGCCGAAGAGAAGAAGTGGTGGGACGGAGATAAAAAGCTCCGCACTACCGGAGAATTGGTGTCTGACGGAGGTCTCTCCGGTGCAGTCATGTCGATTCTCTATCTGATCATCGGTGTAGCAGTGTGGGGCGGTATCGGTTACCTCGGTGACCTGGTCTTCTCCACCACCTGGCTGGTGTGGGTTGGTGTCTTGATTGGCGCTGTCGGAGGTTTGACCCTCGTCTTTACCCACATGACCAGGCAGAATAAAGACCGCTAGGTCATTGAACGCGGACCGCTAGGTCACACATTCATCCATGTAGTTAGCATGTCAGTCGCTTAGAGGCAGACATGGGCTCTTGAAGCCACTAGTAGCAAGAAAGGACTTGCTTTGATCGAGAACGGGTTGATCCTCGCGGAAGCCTATGTGCCGCCGACCCCCGAAGACATGCATCTGCCCCCCTTCTTCACCATTGGTGATTTCTCTTTCGGTAAGCAGAACGTACTGATTCTGCTGTCCGTGGTGATTATTGCGGTTTTCTTCCTCACCGCAGCACGTAAGCGCGCCATGGTTCCCGGCAAGACTCAGTTCATCGCTGAGTCTGGCTACATGTTTGCTCGTAACTCCCTCGGTAAGGAAACCCTGGGCGTACAGCACTACAAGCCTTTCGTGCCGATTCTGTTCGCCTCCTTCTTCTTCGTTCTGGTGAACAACCTCTTCGGTTCGATTCCGTTTATTCAGCTGCCCTCCTTCTCCCACCCCGGTAGCGCCTACGCGCTGGCTGGCGTAGCGTACCTGACCTGGGTTGGTGTTGGTATCAAGCGCAAGGGCCTGGGTGGCTTCTTCAAGGACA
>NZ_CALJRY010000049.1 GCF_937976295.1 uncultured Rothia sp.
AGCGAAACACCACGCAACCGCGGGTAGGGCGGGGCGGCGTTCGCACATATCCCCCTATAGTACCCGGGCGCAGGCGGTGAACAGTACCCTGGGGTGCACATGACCATTCCTAGGACATGTGACGTTCGCCGGGTGGGTGCGCGCACGGGTATGGGGTGGCTCGTCTGGCAAGGTTTAGAGGATGGGCAAGCGAGGCTAGGCAGGGGCGCGCGGGTTGAGGGGTGTGCGGTAGGGTTAGGCAAGCGCGGCGAGCTACAGCAACTCGCGCAGCTCCTCCATCTGCTGAGAAAGCACCGTCGACACACCACCGCGCATCGACACCCCGTACAGGGTCTCCGCAATCTGCATCGTGCGCTTCTGATGCGTAATCACAATCAGCTGCGAACGCTCCCCCAGCTCACCAATCACCTGCAGCAGGCGCGACAGGTTACGGTCATCCAGCGCCGCCTCAACCTCGTCCAGGGCGTAGAACGGCGAAGGGCGAGACATATAAATCGCAATCAACAGCGCCAGCGAAGCGAGCGAACGCTCACCGCCGGACAGCAGCGACAGGCGCTTAACCTTCTTACCCGCCGGGCGCGCGTGAATCTCCACACCCGAATTCAACGGATCGGACGGGTCGTCCAGCTCCAGGTGGCCCTCGCCTCCCGGGAAGAGAGTTTCAAAGATGCGGCGGTAGTGGGTGTTAATGTCCTCCATCGCGGCGGTGAAAACCTCCGCAATGTGGCTGCTGACCTCGTCCATGACCGTGTTCAGGTCGCGGCGGGTCGCCTTCAAATCCTCAATCTGCTGGTTCAGGTAGGCGTGGCGTTCAGAAAGCGCCTCGTACTCCTCCAGCGCCAGCGGGTTAATGGCGCCGAGCGCCTCCAGTTCGGCGCGGGTTGCCTTGAGGCGAGTGCGGACGCTCTCGGTGGAGGCTTCGGTAGTCTCCGCCGCCGCTTCGGTGGCGGGATTTTCGGAGGCGGGATTTTCGGTGGCGGAATTTTCGGCAGTCTCCGCTGCGGGCACGTCAACCGGTAGCTGCTCGGAGTACTCCTCCTGCAGCTGCTCCAGGGTCAAACCGGTCACCAGGCGGGTACGCTCAGCCAGCGCCTGCACACGCTCCTGCACGCGCGCCGCCTCCGTCTGGGTGCGCGCCAGCAGGGTCAGCGCCGCCGCGTGCGCCGCCTGCAGATCCTGCACCTCATCGTTCGTGCTGGTCGAACCCTCCTGGGCGTTCTTCAGAGCGGTACTCAGTGCGTGCAGCTGCTGCTCACGCTCGCTCACCTGCTCGGCAAGCACCTCACCCAAACGCTGGGCGCGGCGCTCAATCTTCGCCGCGGGAGCCTGCTCCCCCGTGCCCGCCAGGTAGGAATCCTCGCGGGTGCGCGCCGACTCGTAGGCGACACGCGCCTGCGCCACGGATTCCTCCGCGGCGGCAAGGCGCTCGTTCAGGCGGGCACGCTCAGCCTGAATATTCTGCGCGGATGCTTCCAGGGACTCCGCCTGGGCGCGGGCGCGGGCATGCTCGGCGCTCGCCACGCCCGCCGCCTTCGCTGTCTCGCGTTCTGTCTCAACCGCCGCTTCTGCCGCGGTCTGAGCCTGCTGAACGGCCTGCTCGGCCTCGTCCAGTTCGGCGCGGGTGCGGGTCACAACCTGGGATGCGGCGCGGTATGCGGCGGCAAGTTCCAGGGGACTGGCGCCCTCAGCCGGGTAGAGCAAGCTGTAGCGGGTGTGCTCGGTGCCTGCGGGGTCAAAAATACGCCAGATAGTGCGCTGACCTGCGCTTTCATTCCCGGTGAGCAGGTGCAGGGCTTGCTCTGCGGAGGCGGCATCCGGCGCGAACAGCACACCCGCCAGGCGCTCACTCAGCGCCGCGGTGACGCGCGCCAGGGCATGCTCGTCGATGCCGGCGAGCGCGGCGGCGTCCTCGCTGAGCGGTTCAATGATCTCGGTTGCGGGGCGGATACCCAGTTCGCGCAGTTCGGCGGCGCAGGATTCGGGCAGGGTGGTTTCAGGCAGGGCGGTTTCGCCGTCATTATTACCGGCAATATCACCGCGCAGCTGCGACACCTCGGCGCCCTCAACCGGCACGCTCAACGCCGCGGTCGCCAGCGAGGTCAGCGCCGCAGACGCCGCGCGGGCATACTCGGGGTCAATCTGCACGGCATCCAGCACGCGCAGCAAGCTCGCGCCTTCGCTCGAAGAATCCATGAGCTCGCCGGTCTCAGGGTCGAACACCGCCTCGGCGGGTTCAGCGCCGAGCTCGGCGGGCGCCTCCCCCAGGCTCTGCACCTCCCCCAGACTCTGGCCCAGCGCCTCACGCAGGGTTGCGGCACGCTCAGCCGCCGCCGCGTAGGCGCGGGTCGCCTCCACCGCAGCGGCGCGGGCGGCATCCAGCTGAGCCTGCGCGCGGGCACGAGACTGCGCAGCCTCACCCGAGGCGCGCTCAGTCTGCGCCACCTCGGAAGCCGCCTTCTCAACATTCTTCAGCGCCGCATCGTAGCGTTCCTCAAAGCTAGCGTAGCTTTCCACCGCGCGCTCTGCCTCTTCGCGGCGCTCCTCAAGCAGTTCCAGGGCGCGTTCGTATCCGGCGCGGGCGGCGGCGGTCGCCTCGGTCAGTTCCACGCGGTAGGTGCGCACGCGCTCGGCGGCGATGGACTGCACGGTGCGCACGCGCGCGGCGGACTCGCGCAGGGTCGACACGGCCTTCTGGCAGGCGGTGACCTCGGCGTTCAGGCGGTTCTGCTCCTGCTGATGCTTCGCGGATGCGGCACGCGCCGCCTCCAGCTGTTCTTTCAGGGTTTCGGCGCGGCGGGCACCTTCCGCTTCGGAGGCGAGAGCCTGCGCCTGCTCAGCCTGCAGAACACCGAGCTGACGAGCCAAAAGTACTGCCTCCAGCTGGCGGATGCGCGCCTGCAGCTGGCGTGCGGTCGCGGCGGATTCAGCCTGCTCACTCAGCGGCTGCAGCTGCGAATCTAGTTCGGCAACCAGGTCGCTCAGGCGGGTCACATTCGATGCCACAGACTCCAGCTTGCGGCTGGTCTTCTCCTGGCGGCGGCGGTACTTGACCACGCCTGCCGCCTGCTCAATCATGTCGCGGCGCTGCTGGGCGGTGGCGTGCAGGACCGCATCCAGCTGGCCCTGGCCGACGAGCACATGCATCTGCTGACCCAGGCCCGCCTCCGAGAGCAGGTCCTGAATATCGGCAAGGCGCGCCGGGGAACCGTTAATCTCGTACTCGCTGCCGCCGGAGCGGAACATGGTGCGCGAAATCTGCACCCGATTAGCGGGAATGCTGAGGGTGCCATCAGAATTATCGAAAATCAGGGTGACTTTGGCGCGGCCCAGGGGCGCACGCTGGGCGCCGTCGCCCGAACCAGCCTCGCCGGAGCCCGCAAAGATCACATCCTTCATGCTGCCGCCGCGCAGACTCTTAGCGCCTTGCTCGCCCATCACCCAGGCGAGCGCATCCAGCACATTGGACTTGCCGGAGCCGTTGGGTCCGACCACCGCGTTAATGCCGGGGGTGAACTCAAAAGTGGTGGCGGAGGCGAAAGACTTGAACCCGCGCAGGGTCAGCGACATCAGGTGCACAAGGGGCCTTTCTGCAAGAGAACTGGTGTGTGCCGGGCACGTTCTGCGGTGCGTGGCGGCATCCCTCTAGTGTACGCGGTGCGGCGGGCGGGCGGCGGTAGCGTGCGAGGGGCGAAGGTGACTCAAAGTTCCTCATTGTGCATCATCTTACGCGCGGGGTGAACGGCGCGTTCATATTGGGTCTACGGATACGGGTTCGCCCGGTCGGTGCGGTAGATTGGAATGAGCATCACGAATTCTGCGGGGCCGCTGTTCGCATCCCCGCGTTTTTCTATGTATCCCACTGACTTCTATTTTCAAGGTCCACACCATTGTTGAATGCATCCGCCGATAAAATTGGCATGAACTCTGACATTCGCCACGCTAACGCAGCTCTGCTGTCCATCACCCACGAGCTGCCTCCGGAGGTCGTCACGAGCGACTACTTCGATGAGCAGCTGGCCCAAACCTATAAGCGTCTGCGCATGCCCAAGGGCCTGCTGGAGCGCCTTGCCGGTATTAGTACTCGCCGCGGCTGGGCTGAGGGTCAGACCTTCGAGGACGGCGTGGTTGCCGCAGCCGAGAAGGCTATTGCGGAGGCGGGCATTGACCGTTCCCAGATTGGCCTGCTGATTAACGCTTCGGTGACTCGCGATAACTTTGAGCCCGCCGTTTCGGTGGGCGTGCATGACCGCCTGGAACTACCGCGTCACGCCCTGAACTTCGATATTACGAACGCCTGCCTGGGCTTCGTAAACGCGATGACTGTCGCCTCCACCATGATTGATGCGGGCGCTATCGACTACGCCCTGATTGTGGCTGGCGAGGATCCTTCCCCGTGGCACCGTACCGCGGTGCGCATCCTGAACAACCCCGATTCGACCCGCGAGGATGTGCTGGCGCAGTTCGCGACCCTGACCCTCGGTTCGGGTGCGGCGGCGGCTGTGATTGGTCGCGCTGACCGCCACCCGGAGGGCCACCGCATCATCGGTTCGGTGTCCCGCGCGGGCACCGAGCACCGTAACCTGTGCATCGGTGGCGAGGCTGATCAGGGCATGAACACTGACGCCGAGGGCCTGCTCAAGCACGGCCTGGAGCTGGTAGCGCAGGCCTGGGAGCAGGCGCATCAGGACGGCTGGGAGTGGAACGACATGACCTCCTACGTGACCCATCAGATTTCGAACGCCCACACGAACGCCATTATTGAGGCGGTCGGTATTGAGCGTGAGCGCATCCCCATGACTTTCCCGAAGTGGGGCAATGTGGCTGCGGCGGCTCTGCCGATGACTCTCGCCGAGTGCGCGCCGACCTACACGAAGGGCGACCGTATTTTGTGCATGGGTGTGGGTTCTGGTCTGAACACTGCCCTGCTTGAGATTCAGTGGTAACCCGTTAGCCGGCAGCCCTTAGCCGGCCACCCTAACCTTTGTGCGGTAGACATTCACCGATTCGATCCGGAAGGATTCCCCCAGCATGCGCCATTTGAACTTCCCTAAGGCTCAGCCTCCCTATAACCCGGAGGAATGGGCGGGCGTGAACCCGCGCTACTCCCACTTTCTGGAGGTGCCCACCTCCGCCCCCATTGAGCTGCGGGCGCAGCAGGCTGGCGCGCGCCGCTGGCACTACCTGGATAACCTTCCGGTGCTGGTCGAGCAGGGTTTGGAGCCGATTGGCACGATTCTGTGCGTGCACGGTAACCCGACCTGGTCGTACCTGTGGCGTACCGTGCTGGATGCGGGCGTGAATGAGCGCGCCCCGTGGCGTGTGGTGGCGGTCGATCAGATTGATATGGGTTATTCGGAGCGTACCCACCTGGATTTGGAGGGCGAGCGCCGCACCCTGACCGACCGTATTGCTGACCTGGGTGATTTCACGAAGGCGCTCGGTCTGGATGAGACCGATAAGCCGGTCGTGACCCTCGCCCACGACTGGGGTGGCCTGGTGTCCTTTGGTTGGGCGCTGGAGCATCGTGAGATTCTTTCGGGCGTGATGCTGACGAACACCGCGGTCTACCATGACGGCATTGAGAATATCCCTGCCGCCCTGCGCTTGGCGCTGGGTGTGCACGAGTGGGGTACTCACGATTCGACCGCGTTTATTGATGTGACCCTGGGTTTGGCTCAGAATGAGGGCCGCCTGCCCGCACCGGGTTCTGCCGGTGCCGGGGCGCTTGATGGTGCCCTGCCGCAGCCGAAGGGTAAGCAGCCCAAGCGCCTGTACCCGAGCCCGCTGAACGAGGCGATTTACCGCACCTACCGCGCCCCCTACGCTCATCCGGCGTGGCGTGAGGGTGTGCGTAATTTTGTGGGCGATATTCCGACCGGCACCGATATTCCCTCTTACGCCCCGATGCAGCGTATTGCCGAGCAGATCCGTGATCTGGATGTGCCCGCGTTCTTCCAGTGGGGTACGAAGGATCCGGTGTTCCAGCGCCGCTACCTGTTCGACCTGATGGAGCGCATGCCGCAGGCGAAGGTGCACCGCTACGAGAAGGCCTCGCACCTGGTCATTGAGGATTACGATATTGCTACCCCCATGATTTCGTGGCTTGCGCAGACCTTTGGCACGTTGGAGGATGGTGTGCTGGTTCCGGCGCGTAATGCGGAGGCGGAGCATCGTGCCGCCCGCGCCCGCCGCCACGGTCTTAGTAGCGGCGAGGGCGCCGCCGCTGGTGTTACGACTGAGGGCACTGAGGGCGCTGTTCCCGAGGCGTTCCGCCCCATGCTCGCGGCCCTCACCGAACGCGCCGACGACACCTCCACCGCCGTGGTGGACATGGATCCCAAGGGGGACGGCACCTCCGTGTCTGTGACCCTGACCTGGGCTGAGCTGAACCAGCAGGTCAACGCCGCCGCAACCCGCCTGCACGCCCTGGGTGTGCGCCCGGGCGACCGCGTGAACCTGATGGTGCCTCCGGGTGCCCGCCTGACCACCCTGATTTACGCCTGCCTGAAGCTGGGCGCTGTCATTGTGGTGGCTGATACCGGTCTGGGTCTGCCGGGTCTGACTCGCGCGTTGAAGGGCGCTAACCCGAGCTTCCTGGTGGGTATTCCCGCCGCGCTCAGTGCCGCCCGTACCCTGCTGTGGCCGGGCGTGCGTATTTCTGTGGAGCCGCTGGGTTCGGTGCAGGAGAAGCTGCTGGGTGTTGCCGGTTCGGTGTTTACCGCGCCCGCCGCTGACGGTACTCCGGGTGCGCCGGTGCCCACCCCGACCGTGGTGGAGTTCCCCTCCCCCGTGCCGGATGCTGATGCGGCGGTGCTGTACACCTCCGGTTCGACCGGCCCGGCTAAGGGTGTGGTGTACACGCAGCGTCAGCTGGCGGGTATGCGTGATGCCATTGCGAATACGTACGGTTTTGCGCCCGGTAGCGGTCTGGTGGCTGGTTTCGCGCCGTTTGCGCTGTTGGGCCCGGCGCTGGGTGCTACCAGCGTGACCCCGACGATGGATGTGACCCGCCCGAAGACTCTGACGGCTTCTGCCCTTGCCTCGGCTGCGGCGGCTATTGATGCGTCGGTCGTGTTTGCGTCCCCCGCCGCCCTGGTGAATGTTGTGGCAACCGCCGATGAGCTGAGCGGTGAGCAGCGTGCGGCGTTGGCTAAGGTTCAGACGGTGCTGAGTGCTGGCGCGCCGATTCCTGTGCCCCTGCTGGAGGCGCTCTCCGCTCTGGTGCCGAACGCCTCCCTGCACACCCCGTACGGCATGACCGAGGGTCTGCCGGTGACCGATGTGTCGTTTGAGATGATTCGCCAGGCGATTGCTGAGGGCACCCCGAATGCTGCCGGTGAGGTGCTCGACCCGTTCGCTCGTGATGGCGTGTGCGTTGGTTTCGCGGTCTACGGTGCGGCGGTGGCTATTGCGCCGCTGCTGCAGGACGGTTCGGTGGCGGATGAGCTGACCCATGAGCCGGGTGTGACCGGTGAGATTCTGGTGTCGGCGCCGCATGTGAAGGACCGCTACGATACCCTGTGGGTGACCGAGGAGCAGTCCATTAGCACTCCGGGTTGGCATCATACCGGTGATGTCGGACACCTGGACACTTCGGGTCGTCTGTGGGTTGAGGGTCGCCTCGCGCACGTACTGCTGACTTCGCAGGGTGTGCTGACCCCGGTTGCGGCGGAGCAGTCCGCCGAGTCGCTTTCGGAGGTACGCCGCGCCGCCCTGGTCGCGGTGGGTCCTGCGGGTACTGCCGCCCCGGTGCTGGTCATTGAGGCTTCCGCGAATACCACCGCGTTGGAGGCGCGCCAGTCGGCGTCTGGTCTCAAGCGTGCCCTGCTCGACCGCGTGCCCGGCGCTCACCGCTTCCCCATTGCGGAGGGTGTGGCTCCCTTCGAGCTCTCGCAGCTGGTGCGTCAGAAGGTCGCCGAGGATACCGGCGTGGAGCTTGCCGCGGTGCTGGTGGTGCACGAGCATCCGACCGATATTCGCCACAATTCGAAGATTGACCGCCCCGCCCTGGGTGAGTGGGCGTCGAAGGTCCTTGCGGGGGCGTAAGCGCCTGCCGGATCTCTAAGTCTAAGGAGTATGATGTCCCCTCATTCTTCGCGGGAGTCCTCTTCCCATGAGTTTGCACCCCGCCTGTCTACATCCCGCCTGTCGACTTCGCACGCGGTGACTTCCCCGACGGCTCGTTTCCGCAAGCCGGCGCAGCCGCTGGCGGCACGCTACAGCGACCCCGCCCCGCGTTCATTGCGCCCGATTGAGGAGCCCGACTTTGCGCCGCGCACTGGCGAGCGCATCCTCTTTACCGGTGCGAGCGGCCTGCTGGGTCGTGAGAGCGTGCTTGCGTTGCTGCGTGCCGGCTACGATGTGCGCGTTTTTCAGCGCGGCGATTCGGGTATTGCGGCTCTGCTGCCCGATTCGATTCGCCCGCGTTTTGAGCAGGTGCGCGGCGATATTACGAACGCGCAGGCTGTGGATCTGGCGATGACCGGTGTGAACGGCGTGGTGCATGCTGCGGCGAAGGTTTCGGTCAGCGGCGAGTGGGCTGATTATGAGCGCATCAACATTGAGGGCACCCGCACCCTGCTGCAGGCGACGCTGAACCATTCGGTGTCTTCATTCCTGTACATTTCTTCACCGTCGGTGGCTCATGCCGGTGCGGCGATTGTGGGTGATGGTGCCGGCGTGGCGTCCCCGGAGCATGCGCGCGGTAACTATGCGCGTTCGAAGGCTGCCGCTGAGCTCCTGGCGCTGGAGGCGAACGGTACTCCCCTGCCCGGTGGCGGGGTTTTGCGTGTGGGTGCGTTGCGTCCTCACCTGATGTGGGGGCCGGGCGATACCCAGCTGGTCGAGCGCATTCTGGAGCGTTCCGCCGCGGGTCGCCTGCCGCTACTCTCTGGCGGTACGGGTCTGATTGATACGCTCTACATTGATAACGCCGCCGATGCGCTGGTGCGCGGCTATCAGCGCCTCGACGCTTTTGCGGGCAAGGCGCTGGTGGTGACGAACGGTCAGCCGCGCACTATCGCTGAGCTGCTCGGTGGTTTCTGCGAGGCGGTGGGCGTTCCCGCCCCGCGTTTCTCGGTTCCGGCGAAGGTTGCGGCTCTGGCGGGTAAGGTCATTGAGCGCGTGTGGGAGCGTCTGCCGAAGAACGTGACTGCCGGTGATGAGCCGCCGATGACGGAGTTCCTCGCCGAGCAGCTGTCGACCGCGCACTGGTTTGATCAGCGCCGCACCCGTGAGCTTCTGCAGTGGGAGCCTTCCGTGTCGATTGAGGAAGGCTACGAGCGTCTGGGCTTGTTCTACGGCGACAGGTACAGCGGGGACAAGTACAGCCGCTAGTTGCTTCTGTTCGGGTTGGCTCCCCCGCCCCGGTTTAGAAAAATAGGGTTTAAACGAATGACGGCGTAGCTACATCCCCCATCTGGGAGGAACGTAGCTACGCCGTCATCTGCGTATCTAGCGTGAGTTTGTGCCTATCGTAAGCCTTATCGAGAGCCTTTACTTATCGGGAGCGTGGCGCCCGCTGGCAGTGCGGGCAACGATAGGAGGAGCGGTTCTGGAACGGTTCGCGCACGATCAGGGAGGTGCGGCCCGCCTCCGCGCAACGGTGGCAGGGCTCCCCGGCACGACCGTAGGCATTCAGCGAGCGCTCAAAATAGCCGGACTCGCCCAGCACATTCACGTACAGGGCGTCGAAGCTTGTGCCGCCAGCCGCCAGGGACTCGCGCAGCACCTGGGTGACCGCTTCCAGCAGTTCGCGGGTTTGGGCGGCGCTTAGGGCGCGTGCGGGCTTCGCGTAGTGTAGTCGCGCCCGCCACAGCGCCTCGTCGGCGTAGATATTGCCCACCCCGGAGATGACCGATTGGTCCAGCAGCACCTTCTTAATGCCGCTGGAGGTGCGCAGGAACTTTCGGCGCACCGCCGCGGGGTCGAAGAACTCATCCAGCGGGTCGCGGGCAATGTGCTTGACCGCCTGCGGCACGAGGAAATGCTCGGGCACGGCGTTGGAATCGGTGCCGGGATTGGTACCCTCTTCGGGTGCCATTTCGCCTGCAACCGTAGCGGGTACGTCCGGCACGAGCGGGCTGAGGAACATGCCGC
>NZ_CALJRY010000050.1 GCF_937976295.1 uncultured Rothia sp.
CCATGAAGAGCATGTCTGTCTCTCGCCGTACCCTCCTGACCGGCACCGTTGCCCTCGGCACCGTTGGTCTGCTGGCTGCCTGCGGCGGCTCGAAGGAAAAGGTTGGCGGTTCCGCTTCTAACAATGCTGAAGATATTCTGAAGAACCTTCAGATTAACAAGCAGGATCGCTCCTCCCTCAAGCAGGGCGGCACCCTGACCCTTGCAGCCCTGGCTATCGGTCCCGACTTCAACCTGCAGACTCAGAATGGTGCCATTGGCGGCAACCTTGAAGCTCTGTCTACATGCAACATTCCCGCCGTCATGGGCTTCTACACCATGAGCCCCAGCGGTGAGAACACCCTTAACCCCGAGTTCTGCACCGAGCACAAGACTGAAACTGTCGATGGCGTGCAGACCGCGACCTTCAAGATTAACCCCAAGGCTGCCTTCAACGATGGTACGCCCATGGATGTGAACGCTGTGCGTGCCTACTGGAAGGCATACCGCGCCGCTACCGACAACCCCTATCACATCACCGATAGCCAGATGTGGCAGCAGGTTGAGAGCATCGAGTCTGTGGGCGGCGATGACCGCCACGTCAAGGTCACTATGAAGACCCCGTACTACCCCTCCGAGGGTCTGTGCGCTTTTGCGATGCACCCCGCCCTGGAAGACGTCACCCTCTTCAACGAGGGCTTCATCGACAAGCCCCAGGACAAGTATTGGGCAGGCCCCTTCAAGGTTGGCGAGTGGAACTCCTCCCAGAAGGTGCTCACCCTGGTTAAGAACGACAAGTGGTGGGGCGAGAAGCCGTTGTTGGACCGCATCATCTGGCGCCAGATGGACTCCGAAGCAATCCGTGCAAGCTTCAAGAACGGCGAACTGGACGCCTTCAGCTTCGTTGGCGCAAGTAGCTACAATGTGGTGAAGGGCCAGGCAGGCACCGATATTCGCCAGAGCCAGAACACTAGCGTCAATATCATCCAGATCAACCCCAAGAACGTTGATGACCTGGCTGTTCGCCGTGCGGCTTTGGTAGCTATCGATCGTGAGCAGATCGCTAAGGCATACTTCTCGCAGCTCGGCTGGACCGAGCCGGTACCCGGTTCTGTTCTCGCCATGCCGTTCCAGAAGGGGTATGAGAATAATTACGCAGGTGACAACGGTGCTCAGGCGGCCGCCAAGATTCTGGAGGCCGCAGGCTACTCCAAGTCCGGCGACTACTACGCTAAGGACGGCAAGGTTGCTGGTTTCGCACTGACCTCCTTCGGTTCCGAGGCTGTCTTCCAGGCTGTTTACCAGATCCTGGAGCAGCAGCTGAAGGCAGCAGGTATCCGCATTACCTCTGATAGTCAACCCCAGTCGAACATGAACAGCGTGCTCGGAAACAAGAGCTACCAGGCGATTTTTAATACCTGGGGTGTTGCATCCGATATGGCGTCCTCCGCACCGTACTTCTTTGCTACTGAGGCTCTCGGCGTAGGTGACTCCGAGGTGGACGCTCTCATGGAGAAGTTGCAGAACACCGAGAAGGAGGAAGAGCGCGCCAAGATTGCTAACCAGGCTGAGAAGCTCTACTTCGAGAAGGTCGCAGCGTACCTGCCCTACGCAAACGGTCCGATGTACATTGCAACCAAATCGAAGGTTGCAAACTATGGTCCGTCCCTGTTCAAGAGCGGCTACACCAGCGCTGACTACTGGGTCAACGTTGGCTGGCAGGAGTAGAACAGACGGGAGTAATACCGCTTTCGGTAATGCTCTAGTCGTCCTGTAGGACTCGAAATCCCGGGTACTCTCACGAGAGAGTGCCCGGGATTTTGCTGTGCCCTCTAAATTTCTGTGTCCTGTAAGTTTCTGCGTCCTCTAAGTTTTTGTGTCCTCTAGCGGGATATGTAATTACAAAAAAACGAGGGGGGAGGGGAACGCCGCCCTAACCGGTTGCTACCACTCGCCCAGGTACAGGGCACGCTCTTGCAGGTATCTCAACATCTTCGGGTTCTGCCGCAGATAGAAGATGCGGTAAATGCCGCCTCCAGCGACGATGAAAGCCAGCGGGAAACCCAAAATTACGAGCACGCGGCTCATATTGGCGGACAGGTCAAAAGGATCACCGCTGGTTGCCACCAGTACAATCCAGAGAGAATAGCCCACGCATGCCAGCAGGGTGCCCCACATGCCACGTACCAGCCAACTCACCAGTGCCACCGCAATGACCCACGCCAGCGCCAAGGTGAATTGGTGCCGCTCCGCCTGAGCCCATGGGAGCGCCCCCACGTAAATAATTGCGGGGATGCCCAGGTACCCGGGGATATTCAGCGAGGCAAGAATGTTCACGCAAAAATAGCCCAAGAAAATAGCGCTCAACGAGGAGG
>NZ_CALJRY010000051.1 GCF_937976295.1 uncultured Rothia sp.
GTAGATTTGCTCTGCTCATTTCTTAAAATGTCCGGCGTTAATAGTTTGAGTGAGCAACTTAAAGCTATTAAAAATCGCGGTATTCCTTTCCGCATTATTACCACCACCTACATGGGCGCAACCGACCGCAAGGCTATCGACCGCCTCGTTGAAGAGTACGGCGCCGAGGTAAAAATCAGCTACCAGGGCGACAGCACCCGCCTGCACGCGAAGGCTTGGCTGTTCCACCGCAATACCGGCATGTCCACCGGCTATGTGGGCAGCTCGAACCTCTCCAGTGCCGCGCTCACCGACGGTCTGGAGTGGAATGTTCGCATCTCCAACCCGATTACGCCCGGCCTGATCCGCCAGTTTGAGGGCCTCTTCGAAAGCTACTGGAAGAGCGGCGATTTCACCCTTTACACCGCCTCTGACAAGGAGAAACAGGAGCTCGACACCGCCCTGGCCAAGGCGGATATTACCGGCCGTAAAAGCAAGGGCCTGGAATACGATATCGACTCGTCCCTGCTGGATGTGCACCCGTTCCCGCATCAGGTGCGCATGCTTGAAGAAATGCAGAACGCTCGTTCTAAGGGTCGTCACCGTAACCTCGCCGTGGCCGCAACCGGTACCGGCAAAACCGTGTTCTCGGCTCTCGATTACAGGCGCCTCTGCGAGCAGTCCGGCAAAAAGCTGAAGCTGCTTTTTATTGCGCACCGCAAAGAAATCCTTGACCAGGCGCGCCGCACTTTCGGCGACGTCATGCTAAAAGGTAATTTCGGTGAGCTCCTGACCGGCGGCAAAAAGCCTGAATACAATGAGGCTGTTTTTGCGACCATTCAAACGTTGTCAGGTGCTGCCCTCGAAAATTACGCGCCAGACTATTTTGACGTCATCATCATGGACGAATGTCACCACATTAAGGCAGCCAGCTGGGATAAAGTTTTCAACTATTTTGAGCCCCGCGAATTTATCGGCCTGACCGCAACCCCCGAACGAGAAGACGGGGTGAACATCGCCGACAAGTACTTTGACGGCTACGTGGCAACCTCAATCCGCCTGTGGGACGCGCTCGAAGACCACCTCCTCGTACCCTTCCAGTACTTCGGTGTTGCCGACGGCACCGACCTGCGCCGCATCAACGTTCGGGGTGGCCAGTACGACGAAAACGCCCTGGAGAACCTGTACACCAAGGACGAGGCTGAACGCCGCCTGCGCATCATCGTGGAGGAGCTACGCGAGAAGGTCGACAACCCCCTGCGCATGAAGGCGCTCGGGTTCTGCGTAAGCGTGAAGCACGCCGAATACATGGCGCAGAAGTTCAACGAGATCGGTATTCCCGCTGACTTCTTGGTCGGCACAGATTCCGCCGAGCGCCGCGCCGAGGTCATGAAGAACCTTGCAGACGAAGCGCACGAGCTGACCACGATCTTCACCGTGGACCTGTTCAACGAGGGCGTCGATATTCCGAGCGTCGATACCCTCCTGATGCTGCGCCCCACCCAGTCGCTCACCCTCTTCCTGCAGCAGCTGGGCCGCGGCCTGCGCCGTGCACCGTTGAAGTCCGTTCTGACCATCCTCGACTTTGTAGGACACCAGAACAAGAACTTCATGGTTCACCACAAGTACCGCGCCTTTGCGCGGCAGGGCACCCTGACCGAGCAGGACATTAAGAGCCCCGAGCTGCCGGCTGGCTGCCACTTCCACCTGGACGAGCTGACTCAGAAGCAGGTCATCCAGAAGATTCGCGAATCCCTGCGCATGAACCAGAGCGCCCTCATCGACACCGCAAAGAGCTACCTGGAAGATATGCGCCGAAACTCCACGGAACCCGATATTCGCCCGACCGTCATTGACTTCATCAACCACTACGGATTGGGACTGCCGCAGATTTACGGCCGTAGCAGCAAGGTGCCCCTGCCCGGTGTCACTAAGCCCGTCGCAACGACCTGGACCAGCCTCCAGGCCGCGAGTGAACTGTACCCCGACCTGGTGGTTCCCTTCCAGGACAACGTGGCCATCGAGACGAATAAGCGCGTCAAGGCACTCACGCACGTACACGACACGTTCCGCATTAACGCCTACCTGGAGCTGCTGAACACGGACATCCTGGAGCAGGACATGACCGATGAACAGCGCCGCCACGCATGGATGCTACTGTTCTCCATCTGGCCTTATGCCAAGTGGGACGGTTCTACCGAAAAATTCAGCCTCAATGAAGGCCTGGCGACTCTGCGCAAGAACCGCGGTATTCTGCAGGAGTTGGAAAGCGTCTGGAACTTTAACGCCGCTACGGATACCGCCTCCACCCTGCCACTCTTTGAGGGCGAAGATATTCCTCTGCGCACTCACGCTCTCTACTCCCGTGAGGAACTATTTGCTGGTTTAGGTGGTCATGAGGAAAATTTTAAGGTTCCTGGCGTTTCAGTTAACGGTGTCGTACCCTTCAACTCATCAAACACCACCGCACTACTAGTGAATTTGGAGAAGTCTGAAAAGCACTTCTCCCCAACCACCATGTACAAGGACTACGCCATCAGCACTGACGAGTTCGCGTGGGATTCACAGAACGCAACCACCCCCGAAAGCTCGCTGGGTCAGCTCTTTCAGCATCATGAGGAGCAAGGCCGACGTATCGTTCTTTTCGTTCGCCGCAACAAGAAGGATGCTATAGGCACCAGCCCCTACATGTGCCTGGGCACCGTGAAATATATTTCTCACGAGGGTTCTAAGCCGATGCATATTCGCTGGTCGTTGGACCGCCCGATGCCGGCGTCCATGTTCCAGATCGCGAAGATTGCCTCGTAGGTGCTGAATAACCGCAGCAGGCGGCCCCGGATGCGCAAGTGTTCGGGGTCGCCTGCTTTTTAGACAGAGGTTTTCGATAGGTTAGTGTCTTCGCCGTGGGTCTTTAACCCGCATTAAAGTCACTAACCTATCGACGAAAAGGCAAGGCATAACCCATAACCGGCTCTCACCTTACCTGGGGCAGCCGGAGATTCGGTCATGGGTTACGGATTTGTGCCATAGGTTAGTGTCTTTGGTCGTAGTTAAAAACCATGGTCGAAGAC
>NZ_CALJRY010000052.1 GCF_937976295.1 uncultured Rothia sp.
TCGGACACCCTGATGTCGCTACGGATAACACCGGCCCTTTCTCAACCCATATAAGCTACGAGCCAGTATGCTCTTCGCTCCTACAGGGGCACCCGTCCTCGCTTCGCTCGGGCACCCTGATGTCGTGTTCAGAGCATACTGGCTCTCGCGCAGCTCAGCGGCTTTAGAAGGAGACTCGGACCGCCTTCGCATCCGCCTCAACCGACGCCTTCAACGTAAACGGAATCTCCTTCTGCACCTGCGAACGCGCACCCGTATACAAATCCAACTGAGTAAACGACACCTTCGCCGTACCCGACATCGGCTTCAACGACCACACACCCGCCGAACTCACACTCACCTGCGGATCAGCCACCTTCTCAACAGACCACTTCACCTCAGAATCCACACGGCCCGTAAACGCATACTCAAAAGGGCACCCACCAGGATAAAGAGTGCTCTGCTGCGTGCACTTCTTCAAATGATCCTGCACCTGCTCCTTCACCGACGACAACGCATTATCACTCGGCTTCAACTCCATACGCACCGAATGATTCGCATCCTGCGCAGTCACCACCTCATTCACCTTCTGCGCCGTATAAACCGTCGAATCATACGACACCGCATACACACCCGGATAAAACACCGGGAACGATGCCGCCCCATCATCCACCGCAACCTTACGGTTATTAATCGTCGCAGCCTCCACACCCTGAATATTCACCTTCACCGACGGCAAAGACGCCTCATCAATAGCCCACTTATCAAAAAAGCCCCAATGCGTACCCGAACGGTGCAAACGAAAATCCGTATGCTGCTGCGAACCCTCCAAAGTATAGGAAGCACGCACCGTCGCATGCTCACCATCGGCGCTAGTCTCCACCACCTCATACGACACCTCACCCAACGAAGACACCGAACGTCTCAAAGCATCCCCATCCAACAGCGACGCATCACCCTCAGGAATCTGCGCACCCAACAAACCACGCGCATACGAACCATTACCCGTACGCAACGCATGAAAATACTCCCGCACCTGACCCGTCGGACCATACACCAGCTTATTCGTCATAACCAGCGCCGCAGCAGCCACAGAAACCGCCACCACAACACCGACCATCCACATTGCCAGGACCCGCTCCACGGGAGAAAAATTACGCATAGAACCAGAGTAACGCAGGTAGTCCGCTAGGTTTCACGCACCGCACACACTAAAGTTGTGTATATGGCAGAACGCGCTCACGAAGTCCCCGCCAAATACGGCGAAGTCAACGAACTATTCCACCCCCGCATGCGCTCCTACGGCAGGCGCATCGAAGCGGCACTCCCCGGCACCATCGTGCTCCTCGCCGCGCTCGCCTTCATCCTCTACAAGCGACCCGCCCTGCCGTACACCATCCTCGTACTGCTCATCGGCACCATCGCAGGCGTCAACCTCTACTCAGTCCTCAAACCCACCATCATCGTCATCACCAAAACCCACGTACTCCGCGCACGCACCTTCGGCTGGTTCGCCGTACCGCTGGAAAACATCGACCACACCATCTACGCCGAAAAGCTCTACCCCAAAAAAGCCTACGGCCAGAAACTCAAAACCGTCGCCGGCCGCCTACGCTACCGCAGCTTCCCCGCCATGTGGGCCGTCGACAAAGACGGCAAACAGCTCATGCGCATCGACGGCCGCGTCTGGGACGGCAAAACCATGCGAGAAGTCTCCTCCAGGCTCTCCGCCCAAACCACCATCTACAAGCAGATCAACGTGGTCAACATGGACAAAGAACACAAGGGACTCATCACCTTCAACGAACTGCACCCCGGCTGGCGCTCCAGCCTCATGACCGCACTCGCCGTCATCATCGTGGTAATCCTCTTTGCCGCATCCTTCATGCCGGAAGAAATCGCCCGCACCATCTACCTCATCCACTAGAACACCCATCCTTCACCGGTGCTCCTTTTCGGATGCGTATCCTCCAAACGCGCAAAGGCCCGGCACCCACCCCACACGGGGCAGGCGCCGGGCCATTCGTATGCCTAGCTCAGACGTGCTACGCGCTAGTTGATGTGCTGCGTGCTAGATGTAGATGAGAGCCTAGCTCGCCGGGCGCGACAGAACCGCCACCAAATACTCCGAAGAACCCTCCACAAACGGGTGCAGCTGCCACGAAGAGTACGTGTTATCAACATTCAAACCAACCTCGCGGGCATCAGCGAGGAACTGCTCAAACGCATAATCACGGCCCGGACCCGAACCGTAACCAACCACCGCACGGCCACCCGGCGCCAGCACGCGACGGAAATTCTCAACCACCGGCTTACGAGTCGAACGAGCCAAGAAACCCATCACATTACCCGCACACACCAGCAGCTCAAAACCGTTCTCCGCCGTAGCATCACCCTCAATGTCCAGCACCTCCGGCAAATCCACCAAATCAGCGGTAATCCACGTAGCATCCGGGCAGACGCGGCGCGCCTCCTCAATCAGCTCAGGATCAATATCAACACCCGTCACACGGTGACCCAGCTCGTGCAGCTGCTTACCCACACGACCGGGACCGGAACCCGCATCAAGAATCTTCGCGCCACGAGAAGCCATAGCATTCAACAGACGAGACTCACCCGCAATGTCATTACCCTCAGCCTCCATCGCCTTGAAACGGTCAATGTACCACTGAGAATGATTCGGGTTGCTCTCCTTCTTAATCAGCCACAGAGACTTATCACGCTCAGCAGGAGTGCTGAAACTCATCATTGCCATAAAAACTCCTTAGACAGGGTTGAGGATGCGCCAGCCGCCACCAGGCACGGTGACCGCGGCGTATAAGCGGTGTGTGCGCTACGTTCTAGCATAGCCCCACCCGGCGTCTGCCGGTAAGGGCAGTCAGCGCCGGACGGGGCTATCGGGGCAGCGGGGGAGACAAGGAAGCTACAGGGGAGCGGTTAGAGGTGGTCACCGCCAGTATTCGACGTGCCCTCAGCAATCGCCTTATGCATCTGCTCCTGACGCTCCTCCTCAGCCAAACGAGCCGCCTCAGCGAACTGCTCCTCAATATCGGTCAGCAGCGCCTCAATCGCCTCATTACCAGCCACCGGGCCGCCAGCAAGCAGACCATCAGCACCCAAAACCACAGCCAACGGCACACCATTACCAAAATTCGCGCGGGCACCGGCCTCACGGTCAATCAGCGGCGTCAAACCCTCCGGCAACGTACCCGCCTTACGCGAGGTCTGCAACGACTCAAGACTCGAATACACCGGATGCAACGCCACCTGCGGCAGACGCTCCTGCCACGAAGCCATCGTCTTCAAAAACTTCACGCAACCAACACACGTCGCCGACACAAACACCAGCACACGCGCCTGATTCTTAGCCAACGCACGCAGATTCGTGTGACGACCATTCTCCAAATACAGCGCCGCATGAGGAATCGGCATACGAACATACTGCTCCTCGCCGTTCTCGTCATACACCGGCTCCGGCAAAATCACCTGAGCCTGCGGCTCCGGCTGCGCCAAAGCGTCACCGCGGCGAACAGCCTCCAACGTCACAGCAATCAGCGCCGCACCAATAACCCACGTCCAGCCGCTATGACCCAGACCCAGCAGAGTGGACACAACACCCGTGCCGCCTCTCAACGCGCTCGCATGCGCGCCAGCCGCCGCCAACAGCAACGCAATATTACGGACCAGCGTGTAACGGCTCACCGGCGCATTCGACTCAGAACCGAAACAATTACAACCAGCAGTACGGCCCGTCGCCAGCGCGCGCGCAATCACCACCGTATAGAACAGCATCAGAATCAACGCCAAACCCGAAGCAATCACCGCAGGCAAACGCACCGGCGACAACAACAGCACCGCTGCCAAAACAATCTCAAACCACGGCAGGATCAGCGACACCGGGCGGGTCGGCGCGATCTTCTCCAAACCAAGATTCTGAATACCGGTCACGGTACTCTGCGGGTCCTTCGCCTTAGCAATACCGCTAATCAACAAAGTCAACGCAACAAGTGCCGTACACAAAACAAGCGGCACAGTAGAGACGGTGAGCATAAAACTCCTAGAGTGAGTGTGCGAAAACAGGAGGCGGCAGCGGCAGTTTTTGAGCAGAACAAACCGCGCGACGTGCCGCCGTGTTATACACGATTTTACGCCCTGCACAGGGGGAATTGTCTCTAGGAGTTAAGCTCTACGAGTTAAGCGGAAAGCGGTATGCGCCCTCGTTCCTGCAGGGGACCCGCCCTCGCTTCGCTTCGGGCACCCTGATGTTGCTTCAGGAAGGTATAGCTGAGCTGCGCGCTTGGTACGCTTTACGCTTCCTTCGCTTGTGCAGGGGATGGGTCGGCACGCTATACACTTCCTTCGCTCCTACAGGGGACCCGCCCTCGCTTCGCTTCGGGCACCCTGATGTCACTTTCGGG
>NZ_CALJRY010000053.1 GCF_937976295.1 uncultured Rothia sp.
AGGGGAGCACCCTGCTGAGAATGGTCATGTGCACCTCAAGGTATTGTTCACCGCCTGCGCACGGGTACTATAGGGGGATATATGCGAACGCCGCCCCCGCCCGATTCGCGGTTGGCGTGGTGTTTCGCTGTGATCAGGCCTGATGCCCCTCTACCTGCGGCGCGCATCCGGCGGCAACCATCCAGGGAAGGAATAGTGATGAGCGAGAACCTGGCAGATGCTTTCCTCAACGGCGAGTCGTTGAAGAATGCCCCCGGCCCCTATTTTGGTGAGTACGGCGGGCGGTGGATGCCCGAGTCGCTGATTGCCGCCATGGATGAGCTGGAGGCGACCTTTAACGAGGCGAAGAACGACCCCGAGTTCATTGCTGAGTTCCAGCGTCTTTCTGCTGAGTATTCGAACCGTCCGTCGCTGCTGACGGAGGTTCCGAAGTTCTCTGAGCATGCCGGTGCGCGTGTGTTCCTCAAGCGTGAGGACCTGAACCACACGGGTAGCCACAAGATTAATAATGTGCTGGGTCAGGCTCTGCTGGCTAAGCGTATGGGTAAGACCCGTCTGATTGCTGAGACTGGTGCGGGTCAGCACGGTGTTGCGACTGCGACCGCGGCTGCGCTCTTCGGCATGGAGTGCGTGGTCTACATGGGTGAGGAAGACACTGAGCGTCAGTCGCTGAACGTGGCTCGTATGCAGCTGCTGGGCGCGAAGGTGATTGCGGTTCAGAACGGTTCCCGCACCCTTAAGGACGCCATTAATGAGGCGCTGCGTGACTGGGTTGCGAACGTTGAGAACACCCACTATCTGCTGGGTACTGCCGCCGGTGCGCACCCGTTCCCGGCGATGGTGCGTTTCTTCCACGACGCTATCGGTGAGGAGGCGCGCGAGCAGATTCTGGCTGAGACCGGCCGCCTGCCCGATGGTATTGCTGCCTGCGTGGGTGGCGGTTCGAACGCGATTGGCCTGTTCCACGCGTTCTTGGATGATTCTTCGGTTGAGATTTACGGTTTTGAGGCTGGTGGCGACGGCGTGGAGACTGGCCGTCACGCGGCGACCATTACTCTGGGCCGCCCGGGCATGCTGCACGGCGCGATGACCTACCTGATGCAGGATGAGGACGGTCAGACCATTGAGTCCCACTCGATTTCTGCCGGTCTGGATTACCCGGGCGTGGGTCCGGAGCACTCCTACCTGTCCGATATTGGTCGCGTGACCTACGAGCCGGTGACTGACACCGAGGCGATGGACGCTCTGCGCCTGCTGTGCCGTACCGAGGGCATTATCCCGGCGATTGAGTCCTCGCACGCTCTGGCGGGCGCGTTGCGCGTGTGCCAGCGTTGGGCTGCTGAGGATCCGGAGGCGGCACGCGAGAAGACGATGATTGTCTGCCTGTCCGGTCGTGGCGATAAGGACATGGAGACCGCGCTGAAGTGGTTCGGCCTGGGTAAGGCGATTCCGTCCTCGACCCTGATGACCGGTAATAAGGAAGCTGCCGCATCCGCTGCACAGAACGCACAGGCTGAAAGTGAGGCTAAGTAATGAGCTACCAGGACGCTATTTCTCAGGCGGCACCCTTTGAGGTGCTGGACGGTACGTTCCCTCCCGCTAACCCGGATTCGCCTCTGGCGGCTCGCCTGGCTGAGTGTGAGGAGCAGGGCCGTGCGGCGCTGATTGGCTACCTGCCGGTGGGCTTCCCGACCCTGGATGAGTCGATTGATGCGGCGATTGCGCTGGGCAATAACGGCGCGGACATTATTGAGCTGGGCGTGCCCTATTCTGATCCGGTCATGGATGGCCCGGTGATTCAGAAGGCGACCGGCGTGGCGCTGGAGAACGGTTTCAAGCTTCCTCAGCTGTTTGAGGCGGTCCGCCGCATTACCGAGGCGACCGACGCGGTGGTTGTCGTGATGACGTACTGGAACCCGGTTCTGGCGTACGGTGTGAAGAATTTTGCGCGTGATTTGGCGGCTGCCGGTGGCGCGGGCATGATCACCCCGGACCTGGTGCCTGATGAGGCGTCGGCGTGGTTTGAGGCTTCTGACGAGTACGGTCTGGATCGTATTTTCTTGGCGGCTCTGTCTTCTTCGCCGGAGCGTCTGGCGACTATTGCGAAGGCGTCGAGCGGCTTCGTGTACGCCGTGTCGGTGATGGGCGTGACCGGTGCCCGCACCTCCGTGTCGGAGGCGGCTCGCACCCTGGTTGCGGACATTAAGGCTGCCGGTGCGCCTCGTGCGTGCGTGGGTCTGGGTGTTTCGACTCGTGCCCACGTTGAGGAGATTGGCGAGTATGCGGACGGCGTGATTGTCGGTACCGCGCTGGTGAAGGCTTTGGCTTCTGGCGGTGTTGAGGCGGTGGCTAAGCTGACCCGTGAGCTGGCGGGGCGTGAAGGCTAATGTCTGATGTGCTGTCGCTGGCGAGCGTGCCGGTAGCTAACGTGCTGGCGTCGATTCCGTCACCGAGCGTTTCGTACCTGCAGCTGGGCCCGTTCCGTGTGCATTTCTATGCCCTGTGTATTCTTGCGGGTATGGCGGTGTGCTTGTGGCTGGGTTCTCGCCGTTGGAAGGCGGCGGGTGGTACCCCTGAGCGCGTGTTTGACGTGGCGATGTGGGCTATTCCGGCGGGCATTGTTGGTGCCCGCGCCTACCACGTGCTGATTACTGACCCGGGTAGCTATTTCGGTCCGAATGTGGCTGATCCGTGGGCTTTCCTGAAGATTTGGGAGGGCGGCATCGGCATTATGGGTGCCGTGTCGGTTGGCGCGTTGGGTGCCTGGTATGGTTGCCGCCGTTACGGTATGAATTTCCCGGCTTTTGCGGATGCGGTGGCGCCGGGTATTCTGCTGGCTCAGGCGTTTGGCCGCTGGGGTAACTGGTTCAACCAGGAGCTGTTCGGTAAGCCGACGACTTTGCCGTGGGGCCTGGAGATTAGCGCCTCGAGCGGTAATTTCCCCTCGCAGTATCCGGCGGGTACGCTGTTCCATCCGACGTTCCTGTACGAGTCGCTGTGGAACCTGCTGGGTGTGGCATTGCTACTGTGGCTGGGTCGTAAGGGCGTGCTGAAGCTGGGTCAGACCCTGTGGCTGTACGTGTTCTACTACGGTGTGGGTCGCCTCTTCATTGAGATGTTCCTGCGTATTGATACGTCGGAGATGCTTTGGGGCGTTCGTATTCACGTGTGGACTGCTCTGCTGCTGGTTCTGCTGGGTGCTGCTGGTTTTGTGGTGGCTGGTCGTCGTGCGGCGGCGAAGGCTGCTGCGGGTATTGAGCCGGCTCCGGCGGAGTTCGCTCCGAAGTCTGCCGCAGATGAGTCTGCAGAGGACGCTGAGGAGAAGGCATCTGAGAAGGCATCGGATAAAGCAGAGCCCGCCGAGGATGCTGACTCTTCTGAGTCTTCGACGAAGAGCTCCCAGACGAAGAGCTCCCAGACGAAGAGCTCCCAGACGAAGAGCTCCTAGACGAAGGGCTCCTAGCTTCGTCTACATTTCATAGATAAACCGCCGGATGGGGGAGCGCCCCGTCCGGCGGTTTTTTGTACCCGATTTCTGCACGCTTGTGCCCTTCCACTGCTACGTCCTTCCGCTCTTGCGTTCTTCCGAGCGTGCGCAGTATTCATACGCCGGCATGCGGTGGTGCCTTGTGCGGATCTGGGCTGTTGAGAAGGCATAATAGAGATATTGCGTGTGGCGGGCACCCGCGTCAGGAGTATGAGGCTCTTCGAGCGGTGAAGCCTGCTGCGTTTAGAAACACCCACTCAACGTACAGGATTTTATCGTGAGCTCTTCTGCCAGCGATTCTTCGCGCCCCGTTTCTCCTTCTTCTCGTGCAGGTCTGTCGCGCCGCCGCCTGGTGGCTGGTGCGGCGTGGGCTGCCCCGGTCGTTGTGGCGTCTTCGGTGATTCCGGCGTATGCGGCTTCTGATGAGGAAGGCGAGTGCACCGGCCCTTACGAGGATTCGACGATGGTCACTGCCGGTGACGGCGTGAAGAAGGTTGTTGTGTTGACGGTCCCTGCGGGCGCTAAGCGTATGCGTTTTACCGCTGTGGGCGGCGCTGGCGGCACGAACTACACTGTGGCTGATGCCGGTTCCGGCGCCATGGTGGAGGGTTCTATGGCTGTGCGCGGCGGCCAGACTATTACTCTGACTGCCGGTTCGGGCGGTATCGGTAATGGTGAGCTGAAGCCCGCTGAGGGCGGAGACGGCTATGGCGTGGGTGGCTCCTCGAAGGCTTCTTCGCCGGTTCCCGCGAATGTTGTTTCTGCGATTAATGATTTGACCCGTATTTCTGGCGGTGTGACCGGTCTCGGCGGTATGAGCGCTGTGCTGTATTCGGCGTCCGGTGGTGGTTCGTCCGCGATTGAGGTGGATGGCGTGCCGATGATTGTTGCCGGTGGCGGCGGCGGTGCCGGTGTTCTGGCATCGTATGCGACGGTTCTGCCGAACCCCGCGAATGCGGGTGCTGTGCGCCCGACCGCGCACTATTCGCTGGATAGCTCCGGTGGCGAGCACCAGTTCAGCACCGGTGGTGGCGCTGGTTCGGGTGACGGCGACGGTTCGCCCGGTTTTGTTGGTTTCACCTCGTATGAGGTGCAGTCTGAGCCGATTCTGACGGTGAACCCGGGTTCGGGTGCTGCCGGTGGTGTGGGCGGTGCTGGCGGTGAGAAGCTGGACCCGCCGACTGCTGACGGCCC
>NZ_CALJRY010000054.1 GCF_937976295.1 uncultured Rothia sp.
CGCTCTTGAGCTCCAGACGACCGCGCTTGTTCAGCACCCAGCCGCCCTTCCACTTCTCCTGATCCTCGTAACGGCGGGGGTAACCCTGACCGGGACGAGTCTCAACGTTGTTGAACCAGACGTACTCGGTACCGGCTCGGTTCGTCCATGCCTGCTTACAGGTCACGGAGCAGGTGTGGCAGCCGATGCACTTATCGAGCGCCATCACCATAGCAACTTGTGCCATAACGCGCATTAGAAAGTTACCTCCTGGGACTTACGGCGACGGATGTACGAGACGATGTCGCGCTGGTTACCGGTCGGTCCAAGATAGTTGAAGGCGAACGCCTGGTGAGCGTAGCCACCAATCATGTGGGTGGGCTTCAGAAGAATACGGGTCACCGAGTTGTGAATACCACCGCGCTTACCGGTGACTTCAGACTTCGGGCTAACCATACGCTCCTGAGCGTGGTAAACGTAGCAGACGCCCTCGGGCATACGGTGCGAAACAACCGCACGGCCCACGAAGACACCGTTGGTGTTCACACACTCAATCCACTCGCCGTCCTTGACGCCAATCTTCTCAGCGTCCTGCGGGCTCATCCACGCAGTCGGACCACCACGGAACATGCTCAGCATGTAGTGGTTGTCGAAGTACTGCGAGTGAATTGCCCACTTGTTGTGCGGGGTCAGGTAGCGAACAGCAACCGAAACACCATCGGTAGTACCGAGCTCAGGCTCGTTGTACAGGCCGGTCATATCCAGCGGCGGACGGTAAATCGGCAGAGCCTCGCCCATTTCGTGCATCCAGTCGTGGTCGAGGAAGAAGTGCATACGGCCGGTCAGAGTGTGGAACGGCTTCTTCTTCTCGATGTTGACGGTGAACGGAGCGTAACGGCGACCACCGGTCTCCGAACCGGACCACTCGGGGGAAGTCATCACGGGCTGCGGTGCGGCCTGGGTCATGGGGAAGGTAATACGACGTTCCTCGTTACCTTCTGCCAGGTCCATCAGATGCAGACCGGTCTGCTTCTCGAGCTCCTTGAAGCCCTTAACAGCAACCTCACCGTTAGCGGTACCGGAAATCATGAGGATTGCTTCAGACATCTTCACGTCGGTATCCAGTGCCGGACGGCCTGCGCCCTTACCGGAGTCCATCACACCGAATTCCTTAGCCATCTTCGCGACTTCGTCCTTCAGATCGTAAGTGATGAACTTGGTGGTGGCACCGAGCTTGTCGAACAGCGGGCCAACGGTGGTGTACATGTCGTACAGTGCGCCGTAGTCACGCTCGACAGTGACGAAGTTCGGCATGTTCTTGCCGGGCACGCCCACCATACCGGGGGTGTTCTTCCAGTCGGGTGCGTGACCGCCGGGCTGAGCAATCTGGCCGGGGGTGTCGTGCAGCAGCGGGACCGAAACAATATCCTTACGGACGCCGAGGTGCTTCTTAGCCAGGCGAGTGAACTCGTATGCCAGAGCCTTGAAGGTCTCGTGGTCGGTCTTTGCCTCCCACGGCGGGTCAATTGCCGGGGAGAACGCGTGCAGGAACGGGTGCATATCGGTCGAGGAGATATCGTGCTTCTCGTACCAGGTAGCAGTCGGCAGAACGATGTCAGACAGCAGGGTCGTGGAGGTCATACGGAAGTCCGAGGTGACCAGCAAATCCAGCTTGCCCTGAGGTGCGTCGTCGACCCACTTCACTTCGTTCGGGTGCTTCTCCGCGTCGGAGCCCTGGACGTTGTCCATGCTACCGACCAGGTGCTTCAGGAAGTAGCTCTCACCCTTAGCGGAGGAACCGAACAGGTTCGAACGCCACAGGGTCAGGGTACGAGGCCAGTTGACGGGGTTGTCGACGTCCTCAACGGAGAATTCCAGATCACCGGAGTTCAGGCGCTGTGCAATGTAGTCCGCGTTCGAGGAAGCCTCGCCGCGTGCCACTGCCTGCTCTGCCTTATCAGCCAGTTCCATCGGGTTCTCGGGGAACTGCGGGAAGAACGGCATCCAGCCCATGCGCACGGAGCGTGCCACAACGTCAGCAGTGTGAACATCGCGCAGCTCACCCTTAGCCAGCGGGGACTGCAGGTAATCGGTGGAGTATGCATCCTGACGGAACTGGTCAGTGTGCATGTACCAGAAGCCGGTACCAATCATGTGACGCGGCGGGCGGCTCCAGTCCAGAGCGTTAGCAATGTTGGTCAGACCGGTCAGCGGACGTGCCTTCTCCTGGCCCACGTAGTGAGCCCAACCGCCACCGTTACGGCCCTGGCAACCGGTCAGGTTCAGCAGGGCGAGGATAGCGCGGTAGGTGGTGTCAGCGTGGTACCACTGGCAGATACCTGCACCGAAGATAATCATGGAGCGGCCGCCGGAATCCAGGGCGCTCTTAGCGAACTCGCGGGCAACGCGAATAACAGCCTCGGCGGGGACAGAAGTAATCTGTTCCTGCCATGCCGGGGTGTTCTGGACGTTCCAGTCCTCGTAGTCCTTAGCCCAGGTACCGGGCAGGCCCTCGCGGCCCACACCGTAGTGTGCCAGCATGATGTCGAAGACAGTGGTGACTTCGTGGCCTTCAACGTAGGCTACGGGCACACCGCGGGTAATGACGTCGCCGTGACCCTTCGGGTTATCGAAGGTCGGCATCTTGATTTCCACGGCTGCGGTCTGGCCCTGGGGCAGGTCGCGAATCGACAGAATCGGCTTACGACCCTGCAGGTCCAGGTTCCACTTGCCCTGGTCTTCCTGAGCGTAACGGTGACCCATGGTGCCGTTGGGCACGAAGACCTCACCGGTCTCGCGGTCCATCAGGACAGGCTTGAAGTCAGCGTTCTGCTGCTCAGCCTCACCAGCAAGCTTTGCAGCGGTCAGGAACTTGGAGGGGACCTTCACGCCGTCTTCGCGGGTTTCCAGGGTGACCAGGAAGGGAAGGTCGGTGTAGGTCAGGGAGAAGTCCTCGAAGAACTCGACACGCTGGTCGACATAGTTCTCCTTGAGGATGACGTGACCCATTGCCATAGCCAGTGCCGCGTCGGTACCTGCCTGTGCGGGCAGCCACTCGTCAGCAAACTTGGTGTTGTCGGCGTAGTCGGGGCTCACGGTGACAACCTTGGTACCGCGGTAGCGGACCTCGGAGACCCAGTGAGCATCCGGGGTACGGGTCAGCGGAACGTTTGCGCCCCACATGATGAGGTATGCAGCGTCCCACCAGTCGCCGGACTCGGGAACGTCGGTCTGGTCGCCGAAGACCTGCGGGGAAGCCACGGGAAGGTCGGCATACCAGTCGTAGAAGCTGGTCATGACACCACCGGTCAGCTGGATGTAGCGAACACCCGCGCTGAAGGAGGTCATGGACATTGCCGGAATCGGGGTGAAGCCGGTGTTACGGTCGGGACCGTAGTACTTGATGGTGTGCACGTGAGCAGCAGCCATCAGCTCAAGAGCCTCAGCCCAGGTCGAGCGCACCAGACCACCCTTACCACGTGCGTTAACGTAGCGTGCACGCTTGGCGGGGTCGGACACGATGGAGTGGAAGGCGTCCACGGGATCGTTGTGGATTGCCTTCGCTTCGCGGTACATCTCCAGCAGGAGACCGCGAACGTAGGGGTACTTAACGCGAGTGGGAGAGTAGGTGTACCACGAGAACGCTGCACCGCGGGGGCAGCCGCGGGGCTCGTACTCGGGGCGGTCGGGACCAACCGTGGGGTAGTCGGTTTCCTGTGCTTCCCAGGTGATAATGCCATCCTTGACATACACCTTCCAGGAGCAGGAGCCGGTGCAGTTCACGCCGTGGGTAGAGCGAACTTCCTTATCGTGGCTCCAACGGTCGCGGTAGAAGGCGTCACCTTCACGGCCGCCTTCACGGAAGACGGCGCGGCCGTCTTCAGTCTCATCCCAGCGGGAGAAGAACTTACCGAACTTAATCAGCTGATCGGTAAGGGGGCCATCCGGGCCCTTAATCTGTGATGCTTGTTCCATACTGCCCAATATATCTGAAATTTGGCATGGAAAATACGAGATAAAAACCTTGCCTAATTCATGCGAAATAAGGGTGTTTTAGACCGTAAGCCAGGCAGAAATTCCGCCCTCCAACATATACACAGAACGCCCTACCAAAGGGGCAATTTCGCGAGCCGCCTCAACCGTTCTAGCGTATCCAGTGCAGTAAATAACGATTTTCTGGGCATTTGCGGGGATTTTACGCTCAATCAAGGCCTTTAAAACACTATTCCGACCGGCCTCCAGCAACTCAGTCAGAGGAAGATTAATAGCGCCATCAATAGCGAAAGCTTCGAATTCCACCTGCTCACGGACGTCCAAAAGGGCAATATTTTCATCCGATGACAGCTTTTTAAGGTCCTGGGCACTTATGGGACGAGGCGTCGAATCAGTAGAAGAGCTAGTAAAATCCTGAGAAATATTACGAATTGTTACATAATTTTTGGGCTTATAACTCGTTTCTTGAGGCAAAACGACACTTTTCTTAGGTACAGCTTGCACGCTAGCTACGAGAGGTATATATTCCCACCTCCCGCTTAACGCCGAATATAGGCCAACCTCACCCATGAGTGGCTCCCCCACCCCGGTCAACAGCTTCACTGCCTCCATAGCCATAGCAGCACCCACCACACCAGCCATAGCGCCCACCACGCCAGCAGTACTACACGAAGGCACACTACCGGCAGCAGGAGCATGAGGGTACAAATCCTCATACACCGGACCGTGTCCCGCCCAAAACACACTCAACTGCGCATCAAAGCCAAGAATCGCAGCCCACACATGCGCAATCCCAGCACGCGCCGCCGCCGCCGACACCATATAACGCGACTCAAAATTATCGCTACCATCCAGCACCAAATCAGCGCCAGACAGCAAATCATCAACATTCGCCTCCGTTAAACGCTCACGCACCGGCACAACCTCAATAAAAGGATTCAGCGAGCGCAAAGACTCAGCGGCAGAGTCAGCCTTAGAATTACCCACCCTGGCGTGCGTATGAATCACCTGGCGGTGCAGATTCGAAGCATCCACGACGTCATCATCAACCACCACAATCTGACCGACCCCGGCACCCGCCAGGTACAGCAGCGCGGGAGCACCCAAACCGCCAGCGCCAAGCACCACCACTCGCGCACGCTTGAGTGCCAGCTGAGCCTCGTAACCCATTTCAGGCAGAATCAGCTGACGAGAATAGAACGCACGCTCAGCGGCAGAGAGCTCGCTCGCGCTACGAGAAGCATGAGAAGACATAGGGGTTCCTCGCATCAAGTAGTAGAGGTGGCTTGAACTTTAGGGATCCAAGCTTCAAGGAGAATAAGCCTGCCCGAGAGAAATCCCCCTGACAGGCTTATATAGAGATATCAGAATGTTCAGAAGGCTAAGCGGGCGAAGTGTCCACGCCAACCCACTCGATGCTTCCATCGAGCAGTTCCTGTTCCTTCCAAATCGGCACACGAGCCTTCACCCGGTCAGCCACCAGCTCGCAGGCATCAAACGCGCGGCCGCGGTGAGCAGCCGCCGCCATCACGGTCAGAGCCGACTCGCCAATAGCAATCGGACCCACACGGTGCACAGCCCACAGACGCACGCCGTCCAGCTCGGCGGCAACCTCGGCGGCAACCTCCGCAATATACTCACGGGCCTGCGGATGCGCGCTATAGGACAGCCCGCGCACCGCGCTACCGTGATCATGGTTGCGCACAATGCCGTCAAAAATTACCAGGGCACCCATGGCGTCAGTCATAACCTCAGCCTTAGCCGCTGCGTACAGCGGTTCCAGGGGCGCCTCCGTAATATCGGTGAACACCACGGTCGAGCCGCTCGGCTCAGCACCGTGCGCGCCCGAATGATCCAAGGGTTCTTCCTTCTGCGGCTTAGTGGTCATGGTAGTCCTCCATCTGACGGCAAATGTGCTCAACAAGCGGATCGAGGGTTGCCACGCCGTCCTTCACGCCACCGCGCGAACCAGGCAGGGTCATCACGAAGGTACGGTCAATCACGCCCGCCACGCCGCGTGAAAGCACCGCCGAGGGAACATTCTTCAGACCGTTCATCCAGAAGGCGTGCATGATGCCGGGCACTTCCTTATCCAGGTGGGGACGAACCGCCTCCACGGTCTGGTCGTCAGAGTTTAGGCCGGTGCCGCCGCTGGTCAGGATGAACGTCGGCAGGTTACCGTTCTTCTTGCCCTCGGTGACCAGGGTGTTGAAGTACTCGACAATATCGCGGTCCTCGATGACCACAGCGTCCGGGGTGTCGAAGCCGCGCGAGCGCAACCACTCCACGGCGATGGGACCGGACT
>NZ_CALJRY010000055.1 GCF_937976295.1 uncultured Rothia sp.
ATGCACTTCATGAACGTTCCGCTGGGTGCTGAGAATATGCTCCTGCCGGTGAGCATGATTTTCTACTGCTTCCTGGGCTGTATGGTTCTGGCGGCGCTGAGCTCCCTGTTCGGCCTGGCGAAGGTCAGCATCAGCCCGCTGGGTGTGCGTACCCGCGCGAAGGCTGGATCGGCCGGTTACATTGCTCTGGGTATCGGTGTTGTTCTGGTCATTGCCGTGATGATTCTGGCGTCGACCTCCACGGGCTTCAGCATGTTCTCCCCCTTCCAGAGCGGCGGTGCCGATAGCGCCATCAAGAACCTAGCAATTTTCATTGCTCTGCCGGGTCTGCTGATGATGGTTGCCATCGACCTGATCGGTACCTTCCTCGTGTGGGCGTACGCAAAGATTCGTGTGCGTATGACCCAGAAGGCGTCGGTTCTGCTGGGTTACCGTGCGGTGCTGGAATCTCCGCGCGGGGCGTGGCGCCAGGTTTCGGGTGTGGCGCTGTCGACCTTCTTGGTGACCTTCTTCGGCCCCATCCTGATTCTGGCGGGTGAGATGAGCAACGACGCAAAGGAAGCCGGTCCCGCCGCCGGCCCCTTCATGACCATCATGTCGGACATGTTCCAGGGCATGCTGCTCATGCTGTTCTTCTCGTACCTGCTGGTCACCCTCTCCGCGGTGTTGAACCAGAGCGCCGCCATTTACGAGCGCGGTTCCCTGTACTCTTCGCTGAATATGATGGGTACCCCCACGAGGCTGCTGCAGGCTTCGCGCCTGACTGTGGTCTTCGGTCCGCTGGTGCTCATCAGCGTGATCTCTGCTCTGCTGGGCCTGCCGCTGACGGCTTTGATTGCGGCGCAGGGTCTTCCCGGTGAGGTTCTGGCGAAGATGTTCGGTCTGACCTTCGGCGCTATTGCCCTGGGTCTGGCGCTGGTCTACGCAGGCCTGCTGGCGACCATTCCGTTTATGCGTCAGGTGACCCATAAGCCGGTATCCGCTCTCTAAGCTGTTTTAGCTTCTGCCCTCCCGTTGCTTTCCTTGTGGATGCGGCGGGAGGGTTTCTTTATGCCTGCTGACGTATTGCGTGCTTTTGTGCCTTCACCGGGTGCGCGCCCTGCATGTTTTCTCACGCACCGGGCCACCGCTTCCATAGCCTCGAGCCCTGTGAGAGACTGACATTATGTTTGAACACACCGTACCCTCCGATTGGTTCCCCCGCTGCGCAATCTTCGACTGCGACGGCATCCTCCTCGACTCTGAAACCGTCTGGAACGATGTGCAGCGTGAGCTTTTCACCCGCTGGTCTGTTCCCTTCACCGAAGAGGTGGAGCACCGCCTCACCGGCCTGGCGGCAGCAGACGTCGCGCAGGAGCTTGCCCTGCTCTCCTACGAGGCGCAGAACGGTCAGAAGCCGGACACCGCCTCCGCAGAGTACGCCGCGCACCATGCACGCGTGATGAAGGACCTGCTCACCACCGAGCACGAGGTCATCAGCTCCGGCGTGGAGCTGATTGAGGGCGCACAACAGTTCCTGGGCTTCCTGAGCGAGCACATGCCGGTGGCGGTGGCGTCGAACTCCACCGCGAACATTCTGACCCTGAAGATGGAAAGCTACGGTTACGCCCCGCTGGTGCGCACCTGGGTCAGCAGCAACGACGTTCCCACCGGCAAGCCCGCCCCGGACATGTACCTGGAGGCGGCACGTCGCCTCGGCTTTGAGGGCCACGAAGCGCTGGCGTTCGAGGACTCCCCCGCGGGCGCGCAGGCAGCACGGGAGGCCGGTACGAAGGTCATGATTTACGTTCCGGAAGGCACCGACCCGGCAAAGGCACCGGCAGGTTTTGGGCGCTTCGACTCGTTCAAGGACCCGCAGCTTTGGGAGGCGGCACGCACCTGGATCGCCAAGCTTGAGGCAGCTCAATAGTCTGAGGCAGCGCAGAACTAAGCACGTACCGCAGACGCCTCACCGCGCCACCGCCTCACCTGATAGGCAGCATCAAGAAAGACCCCCGGCCCGCTCCTCAAGGAGCAGACCGGGGGTCTTCTATGCTTTATCAGCGGTGCCTACAGGCGCATGAGCTTAGCGGCGCATAACCTTCTTCGCCAGGAAGTTGCCGAGGAACTGAACCAGCTGAACCAGGACGATAATAATCGCCACAACAGCCCAGGTGATCTCATCGTTAAAGCGCTGGTAGCCATCCACGATCGCGATCTTACCCAGACCGCCAGCACCCACGTAACCGGCCATAGCGGACATATCCACCACGCCGATGATGAGGAAGGTGTAACCCAGGATCAGCGGGCCAAGCGCCTCCGGAATCATCACGGTGAACAGAATGGTCATCTTCGAAGCGCCCATCGCGCGAGCTGCCTCAATCACGCCCGGATCAATGGAGACCATGTTCTGCTCCACGATACGGGCAATAGCGAATGCTGCACCGAAGCTCATCGCGAAGACCGCCGCGTTCACACCCAGGCGGGTACCCACCACAGCACTAGTCAGCGGGCCCAGAGCCGCAATCAAAATGATGAACGGAATCGGGCGAATCACGTTCACCAGAATGTTCAGGAAGGTGTACACAAAGCGGTTCTGGAAGATATTACCTGCACGGGTGGTGTACAGCAGCGCACCAATAATCAGGCCAACCAGACCAGCACAGAGCATCGTAACAGACACCATGTAGAAGGTGTCGCCGATAGCCGGAATCAGCTTCTCGGGCAGGAACTCAGCCCAGTCCGTCTTCGAGGCAGCCAGCGGAAGAGTAGTAGCAAACATTTAGCGCACCTCCTGCACGCGGGCAACGGTCTTCAATTCAGCAACAGCGGCATCAATGCTGGTGATTTCGCCGATGAGCTCCAGGGTGAGGGTACCGTAGGCTTTACCCTGCAGGGTCTCAATACCGCCGCCCACAATGTTGAAGCGGACGTTACGGGCACCCAGGTAAGACAGCACCTTACCGAGCTCCTGGTTACCCTCCACGATCTCAACGTTGATGAGGTAACCCTCGTGGTTTGCGCGCAGCTCAGCCGCTTCCTTGCCGGTGGGGGCAAGCTTCACGGTGGTTGCCACGAAGAGCTTTGCCACGTCGGTCTGCGGGTTGGAGAAGACGTCGTACACGTTGCCCTGCTCCACCACACGGCCGGATTCCATGACTGCCACACGGTCAGCGATGCTAGAGACCACGTCCATCTCGTGGGTAATAACCACGACGGTCACACCCAGTTCACGGTTGACCTTCTTCAGCAGTGCAAGCACTTCGTGGGTAGTTTCCGGGTCCAGCGCGCTGGTCGACTCATCAGCCAGCAGCAGAGGCGGGTTAGTTGCGAGCGCACGAGCAATGCCCACACGCTGCTTCTGACCGCCCGAAAGCTGGTTCGGGTAGTGACCTGCACGGTCGGCAAGACCCACGAACTCGAGCATTTCCATGGCGCGGGCACGGCGGTCCTTCTTAGCCCAGCCGGCAATCTTCAGCGGGAACTCAACGTTACCGAGCACGGTGCGGGAGTTCATCAGGTTGAACTGCTGGAAGATCATGCCGATGTTGGTGCGTGCTTCGCGCAGTTCGGAGTCGCGCTTACCGGAAATCTCGAAGCCACCGACGGTCAGGGTGCCGCTGGTGGTGGTTTCCAGGCCGTTAATGAGGCGGACGAGGGTGGACTTACCGGCGCCGGAGTAGCCAATAATTGCAAAAATTTCACCGCGGTTAATGGTGAGGGAGACGTTGTCCACAGCAGTTACTGCCTTGGGGCCGGTGCCGAAGACCTTGGAGACTCCGTCCAGAACCACCATGGGCTCGGTGCTGTCACCGAAGCTCTGTACCAGTTCACTCATAAATTTGTATCCGTTATATGTCGTGGTTGGGGCGTTAAAGGGCCTTAACGCCGGTACGCAAAGGACGGTAAGCCTTTCGTGACCCGCATCGGGTGCTTAGACTTACCGCCTTTGCGTATGCCTAGAGGAGGCGTGTATTCAGAAGATTACTTCTGGGCGCGCAGCTTGGCTTCTTCGTTAGCCAGGGACTGACGCAGTTCGTCGGTGCTTACGTTGACCTCAACAGCGGTGCCGCGGGTCTCTTCCTGGACAACCTTCATGACGGGCTCAGAGTGGAAGATTTCAACAATCTTCTTGTAGGTCTCGTCGTCAGCCTTGTCCCTCTGAGCAACGAACAGGTTCACGTACTTGATAGCGGAGGGGTCGGTCTTGGGGTCGTCCTGAGCCAGAGCATCTGCGGGCTTCAGGCCTGCATCCTTGAGGAAGTCGTTATTGACAACAGCACCGTCAGCGGACTCCATGCCGACCACGGTCTGGGTTGCGTCAACGGGGGTGACCTTCACCTT
>NZ_CALJRY010000056.1 GCF_937976295.1 uncultured Rothia sp.
GTGGTCGCTTCAGCACCCAGCTGACCCTGCCTGCAGGTACCCTTGACCCCAACCAGCAGTACGTCGTCGCGACTGCTGTGGTTGATCCGGGCAAGGGCTACGCAACGGAGGACGCATCCTACAACTCCTCCGCACCCCTGGAGTTGCTGCCTGCAGATACTCAGGATGAGCCCCTGAGCGTCCAGATTCTCTCCGGTCAGATGGAAATCCCGCAGGATAAGAACCTGGTGGTGTACAAGGTGACCGGTCTTGGTGGGGCTCAGGCCTTTGAAATAGTGACCTACGTATACGCTCTTGATACCCAGGGTAACCGCATCCTGCTGGCTGCCTCTCCTGCGCGTGCCGACGTTGTGAACGGCACCCTCCTGGATGGTATTGAAGTGGAGGGTCGCAGGCTTGAAGAAGTACAGAGCGCCCAGGACGACCTGCGCTATGTGCTGAGCGTTGAAATCGCACCCTCTGCCGCTAATGGTTACACCGCCCAGGAAGTTGAGGTTCCCTTCATGAATGGTTGGAATGTACAGAACGGCTCCGCTCCGGTTGCTACCGCTGAGCGTGCAATGGCGGAGCAGGAGCAGTTGAAACAGTTCGAAGAGGATGCGCAGCCCGAGCAGAACGCCCAGAACACCCAGGCTGAGTCTGGGCAGGCTGAGTCTGACCAGACTGCCTCGAGTGCCCAGTCCGAGCAGGTGATTGCCGTGAGCCCCGTCGAGCAGTTCGACCGCGTACTGCCCGAGGATGACCCGCGCCGCCACTACGACCTGCCGCGCAACACCGTCTTTGACCGCGTCCACGACACCACCGAAGAACAGAACAACACCTCTAACCCCGTGATGACCGCCCGCCTGCACGTAGAAGAAACCGTAGTTCCCGAAAACGACTCCGAGAAGGCTCTGACCGTGCGCGGCGAGGGTTTTGAGGGTGTCGGCACGGTGCACCTGATGGTCAGCGCCGTGGATGAATACGGCACGGCAACCGGCGGCGTCATTGCGTCGGCTGATGTCTCGGAGATTGATTCCACCGGTACTTTCACCGCACAGGTGCAGATTCCTGGCTCGGCGCTCAAGCCCGGCACCACCTACCGTGTGAGTGCTGTAGCGGAGGACGAGCAGGGCACCGTGCGCATGGTCAACGGTGGCTTCACTGTCGAGCGCGATAGCGTGGATAATGCGCCCGCAACCCCCGAGGTGTCGGAGCCTGAAAGCTCTGGGCCTGAGGTTAATGCACCTGAGACAACCGTGCCCGCTGAGGCTATTGTACCCGAAGCATCTGTGCCCGCTGAGGCTGCCGCTCCTGCGGCAGACCAGCAGAAGGCGGGGGAGAGCGCTACCGAGCAG
>NZ_CALJRY010000057.1 GCF_937976295.1 uncultured Rothia sp.
TCGAAGCCGATGCGTGTTCAGGGTGCGTGGGTGTCTGAGTCTGAGATTCACGCCGTGGTTGAGCACGTGAAGAAGCAGGCGCCGACCATCTACCGTGAGGACGTGATGGTCTCTGCCTCGAAGAAGCAGATTGATGAGGAAATCGGCGATGACCTCGATGATCTGCTGCAGGCGGCGGAGATTGTGATTACGACCCAGTTCGGTTCGACCTCGATGCTGCAGCGTAAGCTGCGCATGGGCTTCGCGAAGGCTGGCCGCATCATGGACCTGCTGGAGTCGCAGGGCGTGGTGGGTCCCTCGGAGGGCTCGAAGGCACGTGAGGTGCTGATCCGTCCGGATGATCTGCAGGCGACCCTGGCGCGTATTCGCGGTGAGGAGCCTCCGGCAGCCGACCCGTACGCGAATGCGGTGGACCCGGGCGAGCCGGTCGCCGACTATTTCGATGAGCCCGATGATGAGGGTTCGGAGGATGCCTGGCAGCTGACCGGCCGCTAGTGCCTCAGCGCCCTGCCCACTCAGCCGACCCGCTCAGCTGACCCACTCAGCAGAGTGAGCGTGCGACATACACCCCGCATCGTCCCCGTGATGTCTGCTACGGCACACGTATAATGGACGGTACGGGGTGTTTGCGTATCCCCGATACGTTTAGGTGTCGGTGCGTACGCGGTCTCTCACCGTCGAAAGCCATCTACCCGCAAGGAGCCGTTATGAGTGAAGCTCGCAATTCCGCACCCGTCGGTGCGGTCAGCACAGCGAAGCCTTCAAACTGGAATGTGCCGAATGTATTGACGGTTCTGCGTATTATTGCGGTTCCTTTCTTCGTTGTTGCCCTGCTGACGGGCGGTACTTTTGGTGCCGCTGATCCGATGCACCGCTGGCTGGCGTGGATTATTTTCATTCTTGCCATGCTCACGGACTGGGCGGACGGCTACCTGGCGCGCTCGCGTAACCTGATTACGAGCTTCGGTAAGATTGCTGACCCGATTGCCGATAAGTTCCTCACCGGCGCGGCGTTCATTGTGCTGTCGGCGCTGGGCGAGCTGTGGTGGTGGGTCACGATTGTGATTCTGCTGCGCGAGTGGGGCATTACGATCATGCGCCTGTTCGTCATTAAGTACGGCGTGATGGCCGCTAGTAAGGGCGGCAAGATTAAGACTGTGCTGCAGACGGTGGCGCTGGTGCTGATGCTTCTGCCGCTGGGCCAGCTGGGTCTTGCATGGCTGATTCCTGGTTGGATTCTGATGGGTGCGGTCACCGCGATTACCGTGTGGACCGGCCTGGTGTATGTGCGTGATGCGTATATTTTGCGTCGTAACTGGTTGCAGGCTCAGGCCTCCCAGAGCGGCGATTATTAGAGGCGAGGGGAGTGGCGCGCGCTGCTCCCCTTCGCTGTACCTGCGGCGCGTGGTGTGCCGCGTGAGGTTTTGGGCGGCGGTTCGCCGCTGAAAGGAGAAAATGATGGTTCCCCTCATACGTGAAGATGCTCTGTCCACTGCGCTTTCCTCCACTGCGCTTTCCTCCGCTGAGGTTTTCTCCGGTACCCCGGAGGCGGCGGCGCTACTGCTCCGTGATGCGGTGAAGTTGCGTGCCTCCCAGGAGGGCCCGGTGCAGGTGGCGACGGCTGAGTCGCTGACCGGCGGGGACGTGGGCGGCGCGATTTGTACGGTGCCGGGTGCATCCGCGTATTACCGCGGCGGCGTGATTTCCTACGCCTACGAGGTGAAGGCTCAGGTGTTGGGCGTGGACGCTCAGCTGCTGGCGCGTGAGGGTGCGGTGCATCCTGCGGTGGCGGTGCAGATGGCGGTCGGTGCGGCGCGTGTGTGCGGTGCCGATTATGCGGTGTCGACCACGGGTGTTGCCGGTCCTGATCCTGCGGACGGTCAGCCGGTGGGCACGGTCTATATTGGTGTGTGTTCCCCGGGCGGCTCTGAGGTGTTTGAACGCCACTACTCGGGGGATCGGGCGCAGATTCGTGCGGCGGCGAGCGCGGATGCGATTGCTCTGTTGGCGCGTGCGGTGCGTGGCGGTGCCGGCGGGGTTCTGCAGAACGAGCTGGCGTAGCGTGCAGGGCGGGGCGGGCGGGGCTGTGTAGTCGTCTGTGCAGCGCCAACCTGAGAAAAGTGCCTACCTGAGAGAAATTTTTACGGTTCAAATATATTCACAGGGTTCTTTCAGTTCCAAGGGAATAAAGGCATAGGTTCGCCTGTTTGAATAGATACAAGCCGTAAGAAGAGGACGAAAATGGCGGGGCTCCTAGCTCACGCTCCAAAAATCAGTTAGGCTTAACTCTGTACAGTCCCGCAGGTCGGGAATACCTACTCAGGAAAGTGATATAGAAGCTCATGGCTAAGCAGCGCGTATCGATTAATGGCATTACTAAGTGGAAGGAAATCGAGGAGACCCCCCGACAGGTCGCCCCGGTCGTTGAGGAAGCTAAGGTTATTCCCCTGCGACAGGCAATCGGTGAGGTTCTTCGCGATGTTCGCCAGCGTCAGGGTCGCACCCTGCGCGAGGTTTCCCAGCGTGCCCGTGTTTCCCTCGGTTACCTGAGCGAAGTTGAGCGCGGTCAGAAGGAAGCTTCCTCCGAACTGCTGGCGTGGATTTGCCAGGCTCTGGACATTCCGATGTCCCAGATGCTGCGTGAGGTTGCCGACCGTATGGCGGTTCTCGAGGGCGTTCAGATTCCGGATACTGTTCCGGCTGAAATGTCTGAGCAGTACAAGAGCGATTACTACATTCTCTCGAAGTAACGCGAGGCGGCACATGCCGCGCTAAAACGTGAAGCGATGCCGTGCATCCCCGTAAGGTGGGTGTGCGGCATCGCTTATTCTCGGTTTATTCCTGGTTTATCCTGGGTTTGTTCTCGGGCGATGCGGGCGATGTGACGAATTATGAAGCGAACTAGCGGTGAAGCGTAAGGAGTGCTTGTGAAGCTGAGCGAATTTTGGGCGTGCATGGAGTATGAGTTCGGTGCCGGGTATGCTCCGGTGCTGGCGCGTGACTTGGTGCTGGGCTCGCTGGGTCATGTGACCGCTGCGGAGGCGCTGGACCAGGGCGTTAACCCCAAGGATGTGTGGCTTGCGATCTGTGAGGAGCAGGAGATTCCGCAGGAGCGCCGCCTGGGTCCCGATAAGGAGCCGTTGCGCTAGTCGGTAAGTCTGGCGTTTTCTTCCGTGTAGGTGGGGCCTGCCGTTTGTTCGAGTGCTAGCCCCTGCACGGGCGGTATTTTCGAATAATTAGCCTAGATTTCGGGGTTTTTCGAAAATATATGCCGAAACCCTATCCGATTTATTCGAAACTAGGTCGTAATTTTGTTCGACTCGTGCTAGACTTTTCCACATCAGGAATTTTTCGGAAAATTTTCAAAGTTTTCCACAGATTTTAAAAAATGGCCTTATCCTGTCAGGCTGTGACCCTAGAGTAGTCTCAGAAGGAACCGGTAGGCCAAAACCTTCAAGGTCTCGATTACGAGTCCCACCGATTCCGAAGAAACATTACTCCCGTCAACCACTGACAACACAAAGAACGAGGTACTACCGTGGCTAAGAACACCAAGTCTCAGAGCGTAGCTCGCGTTCCCGAAGAGGGTCGCGCCAAGGCACTTGAAGCCGTGATGGCACAGATCGACAAGAACTACGGCAAGGGTGCAGTCATGCGCCTGGGTGATAAGGAAATCACCAAGACCGAGGTTATCTCCACCGGCGCTATCGCTCTGGATGCCGCTCTGGGTATTGGCGGTCTGCCCCGCGGCCGCGTCATCGAGATTTACGGTCCCGAGTCCTCCGGTAAGACCACCGTTGCGCTGCACGCTGTGGCGAACGTTCAGAAGGCAGGCGGCGTGGCAGCGTTCATCGACGCCGAGCACGCACTGGACCCGATTTACGCGGCTAAGCTGGGCGTGGACATCGACCAGCTGCTGGTCTCTCAGCCCGACACCGGCGAGCAGGCACTGGAAATCATGGACATGCTGGTTGGTTCCGGCGCCGTTGATATCGTGGTCGTCGACTCCGTTGCCGCGCTGGTACCCCGCGCCGAAATTGAAGGCGACATGGGTGACTCCCACGTGGGTCTGCAGGCTCGCCTCATGAGCCAGGCTCTGCGTAAGATTACCGGCCGCCTCTCCGCAACCGGCACCACCGCAATCTTCATCAACCAGCTGCGTGAGAAGATTGGTGTCTTCTTCGGCTCTCCCGAAACCACCACCGGTGGTAAGGCGCTGAAGTTCTACGCTTCGGTCCGTATCGACATCCGCCGCATTGAGACCCTCAAGGACGGCGCTAACCCGATCGGTAACCGCACCCGCGCCAAGATCGTGAAGAACAAGATGGCTCCGCCCTTCAAGCAGGCTGAGTTCGACATCCTCTACGGTGAAGGCATCTCCGTTGAGGGCGGCATCCTGGACCTGGCGGTGGAGAACGACATCGTCAAGAAGTCCGGCGCATGGTTCACCTACGACGGTGAGCAGCTGGGCCAGGGCCGCGAGAACGTTCGTAAGCTGCTCAAGGACAACCCCGAGCTCACCGAGGAACTGCAGTACAAGGTTCTGGTGAAGCTGGGCATCATTGAGGAAGAAGCTGACGAGCAGGCAGCTGCTGAGTCCGAGGGTAACGACCCGCTGGACGAGCTGGCTGAGGAGTTCTAAACCGGCCCGCGTAGCTTCTTGCTAACGACACGACTAATTGCCGTGTGCTGTGCATTCCGCACGGTGCACGGCAATCTGTCGTTAACTGAAAGTGCATCAAATGAAGTACCAGCCGGCGCTGAGACAGCGGGCGCCGAGATAACGCCTCGTTACAATGGGGGAGCGTCGTATAGCCCGGCGCACGGGTCATCAAGCAATACAACACAGGGGAGAGGAGGAACCGAACATGACGGAACAGCACGGTCATCAAGAGCATGAGCACAACAGTGCGCGTGACGGCGACGCCGGTTTTGCGGCGCTGGACGCGACCGAACCGCACTTCGGTTCCTCAGCTCTGGCGGGGTCAGCTCTCCAAGACTCAGCCATCCAGGACTCTGCATTCTCTGCGCCTGTTCCCTTTGAACCCGCTATTTCCTTTGAGCCCGTTATTTCTTTTGAAGCTACTGGTTCGTTTGAATCCACCGCCCCGCCGGTTGAAGTAGGCGGCTTCGAGGCGCTCAATTTTGAGGCACCCGCGCCCCTGGCGGAGCCTACCCTCAGCTGGGAGGCGCCTCCTGCTGTTGACGAGCTCCCGTACCCTGACGAGCCTCCCTATGAGGACGAACCTCCTTACGAGGATGAACCTCCGTATCCGGTAGAGCCTTTGTACCCTGAAGCAGAGTACGCGGGGGAATATTGGGTACCCTCGGATGAAGCAACAGCCGCAGAGGCGACACCCACAGAAGCGATAGCGGAGAAGCCAGCGTCCACAGAAAACGCACCTAAGAAATGGACACGGAACAGGGCCGCGGGTTCGGTAGCCGCTGAGGAGTTCCCGGACTGGCACCCCGCCGCGCACGGCTTTGTTGAAGAAAGCATCGCCCGCGATAACGGCGGCGACTACGCGGGGGAGTTCCGCGTACCCGAGCTGCCCCTGCAATCTGTGCCCGGAGGCTCTGCGGAAGACTCTGGGAAAGACAGCGAGTCTCCGCGCCGGAGTCTGCTCGTTGACCCGAACCTGCCCGCCGTCTCCATTGACGAAGCGCCCGTTCGTGCCTTTACCCCCGGCGGTGCCGAGCCGCGCCCCATGGCGGCTGGCCGCATGAGTCGAGCCGGTGCCGCATCCATCGGATCGGGGCTCACCGCCGAAGAAAAGGAAGAGATTGAGAGGCAAGCAGCTCAGCGGGATAAGCAGAAGAAACGCAAGTCTTCGCGTGCCTCCAAGAACACCGACTACAAGCGTGGGTTCCGCCGCATGAGCCCGGCGCAGGAAGAGAAAATGCGGAGCCGTTCGCCCTACGCGCCCGCCTTCGGGGCTCGCAGTGACGATGAGGAAACCCGCAAGAGTCCCACGGGTCGCGGCTCGGGGAGCAACCTATTCAGGGAGGGAAGTAGCTTGAACGAAGAACTCACCCCCGCCGAAGAAGCACTCATCCGCGGCATCGCCGAGGAAGAGGCGCAGGGCGTCGGTACCGGAAAGCGCCGTGCCGCTTCGGCTGGTTCCCCCAAGGGCGCTTCTCGAGCTCGGGGCTCCCGGCCGGGCGCTTCTCAGAGGGGAAATACCTCCTCACCGCCGGAGGGCAACGTGCCTTCCTGGAAGCAGAAGGTACGTGCCGCCCGCGCCGCGGAAGAAACCGACCCCTACACTCGCGCTAAAACCATCGTGTACAACCAGCTGGCGTACTCGGCAAAAACCCGAGGTCAGCTACGTAAGAAGCTGCAGGCAGAAGGCTTTGACGCGGAGCTCATTGAGCCGCTGCTCGATAAGTTCGAGGCGGCAAAACTCATTGATGACGCCGAATACGCCCAAACGTTTGTGGCGCAGAAGAGCCGCACCAAGAAGCTTTCCCGTGCCGCGCTACGCCGCGAGCTCGCTGAACGCGGGGTGCGCGGTGAAGAGGCGGAGAACGCCCTGGCTCAGCGCACCGACGAGCAGGAACGCGAGGACGCCGCCGAGCTGGTGCGTAAGAAACTACGCCCCGGCATGGACCTCAGCGACCGTGCCGAAAAGGATAGGGTGACCCGCCGACTGCTGGGGATGCTGGCTCGCCGCGGATACTCCTCCTCGGTGTCGATGTCGGTGATTCGTGAGGAGCTCGCTGCCTACAGTGCGGAGGATGAGCTCTGGTAGGTTGCAACTCTGGTAGAGAACGAGCAGGTCTTCTCTGCCAACGAGCCTCGGCTAAAGAACAAAAGGGTGAGCCCGCTACAGACACACTCTGTAGCGGGCTCACCCTTAGGTTTTTGAGCTTTGTAAAACGCCTTGTCAAAGGCTGCATTTGCCGTTGGCGTTGCTGTTTACTCGACCGCTCCCAGACGGTCCGCGAACTCGGCGAGGGTTGCATCCTGAGAACCAGCGATCTCCAGGAGCAGGCGCATCAGCTGCGCACCCTCACGGCGAATACGAGGCAACAACTCGGAACGCGCCGAAGAAGAGTACAGCTCCAGTAGGGCGCACACGGTCACCGCCGCACACACCGCCAAATCCTCCGCCAGGTGCTCATCCAGCGGGGCGTCCTCGAACAGCGCAGAGTACAGCGCCGGCAGCGCCTTCTTGCGGTCCACCCGGTAGCGCGGGTACTCCGGCGAGGAGGGGAATCCCAGCATCGCCTCAACGAAGGGGAAACCGCGGTGGTGCAGGCAGGTGCCCTCCGCATCGACCATGCGCACCTGCGCGCCGTCCGCAGAACCGATTAGCACGTTCTGCGGCGAAAAATCGCCCGAAGAGAGCATATACACCTTGCCGCGGTTGAGCTTGAACTGCTCGGGCACCGGCGGGCGCTTGGTAAAGAAGGGCTGCAGAACGCGGCGGAAACGGAAGGACAGCTCCTCAACAGCGGCGGGAAGAACGGGGGCGTCCTCATACGCGGCAGAGCTGGAAGCCGGGCTGTCAGCATCATGCTCGGGGGAGCGCGCCTCATCAGCCACACCGTACAGCTTCTTCAAACCGCGCTCAGCCAAACCCGGCGAGGCAATAGCGCCCGGGAACTGCGCCTTGCGATCGGCACGCGCCAGGTTCAGGCGGTAATCCTCCACCGCCTCGCCCATAATGCCGCTGGCGGCAAGGGCATGGTACGCCTCAATGTAGTAGGTCAGCGCATCCAGTGCCTGCTCTTCGGTGCCCTCCAGCAGGGCGTGGGTGACCGAATACTGCTCGCCCTCAACGGTTCCAGCGCTCACATCCTCCAGTGCCAGCACACGCAGCTCAGGATCCGCGCCGTAGAGCTGCGGGAACAGACCCGGAACCTGCAGGTTCAGCGCCTCCAAACCGTAGCGCTCACGCAGGTACCCGAAACCGCCCGCGTTCACCGTCGAATCCTTCCGGCGGTAACGCTTCACAATAATCGAGGTCGGCAAAGGCGCAGCTGACTCGGCTGCAGGCTCATACGCCACACGCACCACAACCGAACGCATGCCGGTGCCCAGAATCTGCACGCGCTCAACCGCGCGGGCAGCCACCTGCTCCAAAGAATGAGCCCAGCTAAGCAACTGCATCAGATTCTGACGCATCGAGGCAGAATCAGCGCTCGCCTGAGGCGGCACGGGGGAGTAGACGGCAATCGCCTCCTCAATGAGGGCGCTCAGAAGCTCCTCGTTGGGGGCGGGTGCGGAAGAATCGTTCGGTGACAGAGCCGGAAAGTTACTACTAAGGGAAACCTGCATAGAGCCATTATCCCCCATCGGATACCCTATAGGGCATGACTTCGACCCTCAGCGATTCCGCCCAGACCCCCGAAACCAGCCCCCGCACCTACGAAGTGCGCACTTTCGGCTGCCAGATGAACGTGCACGACTCCGAACGAATGTCCGGCCTGCTGGAGGCTAACGGCTACGTTCGTGCGGAGGAAGGCACCCAGCCCGACCTGGTTGTTTTCAACACCTGCGCGGTCCGCGAAAACGCCTCCAACCGCCTGTACGGCCACCTCGGCCAGCTCGCGCCGGTCAAGCGCAGCCACAAGGGTATGCAGATCGCTGTGGGCGGCTGCCTCGCGCAGAAGGACCAGGACGCCATCATTGAGAAGGCACCCTGGGTTGACGTCGTGTTCGGTACCCACAACATTGGCTCCTTGCCGGCGTTGCTGGAGCGTGCCCGCCACAACCACGAGGCGCAGGCCGAACTGCTCGAATCCCTCGAAGTTTTCCCCTCCACCCTGCCCACTAAGCGCGACCACGTGTACTCCGGCTGGGTGTCCATCTCAGTGGGCTGTAACAATACCTGCACCTTCTGCATCGTGCCGTCCCTGCGCGGTAAGGAGAAGGACCGCCGCCCCGGCGACATTCTCGCTGAGGTTCAGGCGCTGGTCGACGACGGCGCTATTGAGGTGACCCTGCTCGGCCAGAACGTGAACTCCTACGGCGTGGAGTTCGGCGACCGTCAGGCATTCTCCAAGCTGCTGCGTGCCTGCGGCGAGATTGAAGGCCTGGAGCGTGTACGCTTCACCTCCCCGCACCCAGCAATGTTCACCGACGACGTGATTGACGCAATGGCGGAGACCCCGAACGTCATGCCCGTGCTGCACATGCCGCTGCAGTCCGGCTCCGACAAGGTGCTCAAGGATATGCGCCGCTCTTACCGTTCCAAGAAGTTCCTGAACATTCTGGACAAGGTGCGCGAGCGCATCCCGAACGCCGTGATTACCACCGACATCATCGTGGGCTTCCCCGGCGAGACCGAGGAGGACTTCCAGGACACCCTGAAGGTTGTGGAGCAGGCTCGTTTCTCCTCCGCGTTCACCTTCCAGTACTCGATCCGCCCCGGCACCCCGGCGGCGACCATGGAGAACCAGATCCCGAAGGAGGTCGTGCAGGAACGCTACGAGCGTCTGATTGCCCTGCAGGACCGCATCGCCGGTGAAGAGAACCGCAAGCAGCTCGGTAAGACCGTTGAGCTGATGGTTGTTGCGGAGGCTGGTCGTAAGGCTGAGCAGACGCACCGCCTCTCCGGTCGTGGCCCGGACCAGCGCCTCGTGCACTTCTCGGTGCCCGAGGGTTGTGAGACTCCGCGCCCCGGCGACATGGTCACCGTGCCCATTACCGAGGCTGGTTCCTTCCACCTGATTTCTGACCCGAGCGCCGAGCAGTACCAGCTGCGCCGCACCCGCGCCGGTGACGCGTGGGACCGCTCCCAGGCTGACTCGTGCGGTACCGGCACCACCCAGGTGCCCGGTGCGCCGGTGGGTCTGGGCATGCCGACCATCGGTCTGCGCCCCTAAAACCTATAACGAATCATGCGCCCTGTTCTTCGGGCTCGCACCGCCACCGCAAGTGGGGGTGAGGGAACCGGTAGAATGGGGCGCATGACTATCTCCGAAACTCTGCCCGTTATCGCTATTGTGGGCCCGACCGGCACCGGTAAGAGCGCGCTCGCCATTGAGCTGGCTCTGCGCCTGAACGGTGAGTGCATTAACGCTGATTCTATGCAGTTCTACCGGGGTATGGATATTGGTACCGCTAAGGTCACCGCGGAGGAGATGCGCGGCGTTCCGCACCACCTGCTGGACATTATGGACGTGCGAGATGAAGCGTCCGTGGCGGAGTTTCAGGAGCGTAGCCGTGAGCTGATTGAGCAGATCCGCGCCCGTGGGCGCTACCCGATTCTGGTGGGTGGTTCCGGCCTGTATGTGCGTGCCGCCCTGGATAAGTTGGAGTTCCCCGACACGGATGCGCGGGTGCGTGAGCGTCTGGAGGAGCAGGCACGTACCGAGGGCATTGGTGTTCTGCACGCCCGCCTGGCGGAGGTAGACCCGGAGTCGGCTGCGCGCGTGAAAGATGAGCGCCGCATTATTCGTGCCCTGGAGGTGTTCGAGGTGACGGGCCGCCCGTTCTCGGCGTTCATGCCGGTGCGCGAGTACGTGACCGAGAGTATTCAGATTGGTCTGGATATGGAGCGCGCCCTGCTACACGAGCGTCTGCACCACCGCGTGGAGCTGATGCACGAGCAGGGTCTGCTCGATGAGATTCGCACCCTGAGCGAACAGGGGTTGCAGGAGGGTAAGACCGCCTCCCGCGCGATTGGTTACGCACAGTTCGCGCGTGCCCTTGAGGAGGCGGACTACAGCGTGGAGCAGGCGATTGAGGATACGACCATTGCGACCCGCCAGTTTGCGCGCCGCCAGCTGACCTGGTTCCGCGCGGACCCGCGCGTGCACTGGCTGGATGCGCTCTCACCCACCCTTGCAGATGAGGCATTGGCTACAATTTTGTAAAAATAAGCGAATAGACGTATCAAAGCTGGGAAATTGAGGTTACTCTAGGGACATATTCACTCCAACTATAGAGGAAATATGTCACTCACATCACATACGAAAAATTCTGCCACTCTGTCCGTGGCAGAATCCACTCCGCGTTCCCTTTACGACGCCATTCTGGGCGGAACGAATTCGCTGAACTTCATTCGCCTTTCATTGGCCTCGTTAGTTATTGTGGCCCACTCTGCCCCTCTTGTTGGTTTTAACGCTGGAATTCTTGGAATTCCTGTTCCTGAACATATTGGCACTTTGGGTGAATGGGCTGTGAACATGTTCTTTTGCATCTCAGGATTCCTGATTGCTCATAGCGCGCAACGGGGTACTATCTCCGGCTATGTTAAGCGTCGTGCCCTAAGAATTTTCCCCGGCTACTGGGTATCCATTCTATTTGTTGTCTTCCTGTGTGCACCCATCGCTGTAGCAACCGGACACACGGCAGAACCTTTCTCCATTAAGGGCGCAGGCGGATACATAGCGCGCAATTTTGACCTTTTTAATCTGCAATACCCCCTTTTTGGTGGTCCTATTGGCATCCCTTTCACCCACACCTGGAATGGGTCAGCCTGGACCCTGGGTTTTGAATTCCTCGCCTACCTAGCGCTTATCCCGATTTTCTACATTGGGTTTATTCGTAAGAACGCAAAATGGCTGGTTCCTGTCATCTATGCTGGGCTATTTTTCGGGCACCAGATTTTTGAACTGATGGGGCGTGAACCCAATCGTTTTGTAGAACATATTCTTCGCCTGCATCCTTACTTTTTCGCAGGTGTCATTCTCTACATGTGGGGTAAGCGTATTCGTTATAACGCTACTGTGGCTATTGTGGTCACGGTTCTAGGATTTGTTCTGCAATGGTTTGCACCTGGTATTGCCCAGTACATGCACCTACCTGTGGCATACGGAATCCTGGCTCTCAGCGCTGCGATTAAGACTGACATGTGTCGACATAACGATATTTCTTACGGCGTGTACATTTACGCATTCCCGGTGCAGATTCTTCTGGTAGTTTTTGGTAGCGCGTCGCTGGGCTGGGTTCTGAACGCCATCCTTACTTTCGTTATTACTGTTGGCCTGGCGTGGTTGTCTTGGCTGTATGTTGAGAAACCTGCGTTGGCTTTGAAGGACCGCAAGCTTCTGCGTATTCGTCGCGCTCGCCCCGCAGACGCCGTAGCGGCATCTTCATAAACCGGTAAAGTATCTTGCATATTTCTGCGGCTTTCGGCGATCTTGATGAACTCATCACGTAAACCGGGAGCCGCAGAAGTATTTCCAAGGAAGAATGCCAGGTTCACCATCTGGCGCGGTAAAATCATAAACGGACTGGTCACCAACCTTAAGGACAGCATATGAGCGAGAACCCTTCCATCTGGGGCGAGCTGGCAGGCCTGACCCTCACCAAGGGTCACGGCACCGGTAACGACTTCATCTTTCTGACGGACGAGAACGCAGAAATTGCTCTCACCCCCGAGCTGGTAGCCCGCGCCTGCGACCGACACTTCGGCATTGGCGCGGACGGCTTCATTCGTGCTGCCCGCAGCACCGCCTCCCGCGCGGGTCAGAAGCTGCTCGAGGAGCACCCGGACGCTGTCTGGTTCATGGACTACCGCAACAGTGACGGCTCGATCGCTGAAATGTGCGGCAACGGTGTGCGCGCGTTCGTGGAGTACCTGCGCACTGAGGGCCTGATTGAGCTTGAGGTGGGCGAGACCGTCAAGATTGGTACCCGTGCCGGTGTGAAGACTGTGGCGCGCACCGAAGAGGGCTACGCGATTGATATGGGTCCGTGGAGCTTCATTCACGGTGACGCTGCCCGCGAGGGTGGCGAGGACTGCCTGGTGTCTGCTCGCGGCCTGAAGACTCCGCGCGCTGGCCTGTCCATTTCGATGGGTAACCCGCACACCGTGGTGATGCTCGGCTCCGACGGTAAGCTGGACGGCCTGGACCTGCACAGCCTGCCTCAGGTGAACCCCGCACCGGTCAACGGTACGAACGTTGAGTTTGTGGTGCCGGTCGACCTGGACGTTGAGAGCGGTGCGCACGTGGGCGCTATCCGTATGCGCGTGCACGAACGAGGCGTGGGCGAGACTCTCTCGTGCGGTACCGGCGCGTGTGCGGCGGCTGCGGCGACCCGTTTCTGGGGTGGCGAGGAAGCGCCGGATGAGTGGCTGGTGCACGTGCCCGGCGGTACCCTTGCGGTGACTTTCGTGCTGGGTCCGGACGACCTGGAGCATGTTGTTCTGGCTGGTCCGGCGCAGATGGTTGCGACCGTCGTGCTGCGCTAGCCTGCGGCCCTGCTGCGCTAGCCTGCTGCGATAGTGAGCAGTCTTAGAACAGAGATTTTATAGACAAAAGCGGCGGGTGTTTTCTGACAACACATTCAGAAAACACCCGCCGCTTTTATGTTTTAAGCAATGAGCGCCAGAAGTTTTAGCGCTAGAGGATTTAACACCAGAGGTTTTAGTCCTCGTAGCGGTGCACCTGCAGAATACGGAAGCCCTTCGAGGTCGCATAGCGCGACACCTCAAACTCACCGGGGTGCAGATCCTCAAGCTGCGCGTCCATCCACTTCTGTAAAGAATCGGAGCCCAGGTTCTTCTGAACCACCAGGTAGGCGTCACCGCCGGGCGCCAGGCGCGGCAGCCAGGTCAGCAGAATCTCGTGCAGAACCTCCTTACCCACGCGAATCGGCGGGTTCGACCAGATGGTGTCAAAACGCAGTTCGGGGTCAACCGATTCGGGGGTTCCCACGGTGACGTTGGGCAGGCCGAGAGCGGCGGCATTGCGTTCGGTCAGGCTAATAGATCGGGAGTTCACATCCACCGCGTGCACCTGCGCCTGCGGCGCGAGCATCGCCAAAGTCAGGGTGATGGGGCCCCAACCGCAGCCGATGTCGAGCATGCGTGTACCCTGCGGGTCGGGTGCTTCCTGCAGCAAAATAGCGGTGCCCTTATCAATACCGGAGGGGCTGAAAATGCCGTTAGCTGTAGTGACGGTGACCTTGCGGCCGGCAAGCTCCACCTGCACGGGGCGGGGCTTGAATTCGGTCTCGGGGGTTTCAGAGAAATAATGCTGCTCGCTCATGCTATCCAGTGTACCGGTAGGGCAAGAACCGACCGCACACGGGCAGAGTATTCGCGAGGTGGGGCAGTAGCTTGCACGCCCTGAGCGCACAGGCGACCGAACCCCCTACCTGATGCGGGCAACAGCGGTAGAATTAGAGTCGTATGAATTCTAAGAACACCCCCGTATCTGATACCGAAAAGCTGCCCAGCGATGAGCAGCTGCGCCGCACCGTAGACCGCGTTCTGGGTCGCTCCCAGGCCGCCGCCTCCGTCACGACGTATGACGCCGCCGGTACCGCGCATCACAGCGATAATTCTTCCAGCACCCACAGCAGCCACAATAGCCGCCGTGTGCTGGACACTCGCGCGCGCGAAATTTCTGACGTTCAGCGCGAGCATTCCGAATATGACGGTGACCAGGAAGATCTCGCCGAGCGCCGCGCACTGCGCCGTATCGCGAACCTCTCCACCGAACTTGAAGACGTCACCGAGGTCGAGTACCGCCAGCTGCGCCTGGAGCGCGTGGTGCTGGCTGGTCTGTGGACTGAAGGCACCGTAGAGGACGCAGAGAACTCCCTGCGTGAGCTCGCGGCACTGGCTGAAACCGCAGGTTCCGAGGTTCTGGACGGCCTGGTTCAGCGCCGCCTCAAGCCGGACCCCGGCACCTTCCTCGGCTCCGGTAAAGCGCTGGAACTCAGGGACATTGTGGAGGCGACCGGCGCCGACACCGTCATCGTCGACTCCGAACTTGCCCCCTCTCAGCGTCGCGCCCTCGAAGACATTGTGAAGGTCAAGGTCATTGACCGCACCGCCCTGATTCTCGACATTTTCGCTCAGCACGCTAAGTCCCGCGAGGGCAAGGCGCAGGTTGAGCTGGCTCAGCTGGAGTACATGCTGCCGCGTCTGCGTGGTTGGGGTGCGTCCCTGTCCCGTCAGGCGGGTGGCCGTGCCGCAGCCGGTGAGGGTATCGGTTCTCGTGGTCCCGGTGAAACCAAGATTGAGATGGACCGCCGCCGCCTGCGCGCTCGCATGGCGAAGCTTAAGCGTGAGATTGCTGCGATGGCGCCGGCGCGTGAGACGAAGCGTCTGAACCGTCGCCGTAACCGAGTGCCTTCGGTTGCTATTGCCGGGTACACGAACGCGGGTAAGTCCTCCCTGCTGAACCGTCTGACCGATGCCGGGGTGCTCGTGGAGAACGCCCTGTTTGCGACCCTGGACCCGACCGTCCGTAAGGCTCAGACCCCGGACGGTATCGGCTACACCCTCTCTGACACGGTGGGTTTCGTGCGTTCGCTGCCGACCCAGCTGGTGGAGGCGTTCCGCTCCACCCTGGAAGAGGTCGCGGACGCTGACGTCATCCTGCACGTGGTGGATGCTTCGCACCCGGACCCGGAGGGGCAGATTCGTGCTGTCCGCGAGGTCATTGCGGAGGTTGACGCCCGCCATATCCCCGAGATTATTGTGCTGAATAAGGCGGATGCCGCCGACCCGTTCGTGCTGGAGCGTATGCGCCAGCGCGAGCCGGAGCACGTGATTGTTTCGGCGCGTACCGGTGAGGGTATTGAGGAGCTGAAGCAGAAGATTGCGGACACCATTCCGCGACCCTCCATTGAGGTGAAGCTGCTGATTCCGTACTCGCACGGTGAGATTATCTCGCGCCTACACGAGTGGGATGCCGAAATTAAGAGCACCGATTTCGTCTCGGACGGCACTTTCGTTGTGGCTCTGGTCCGTGAGGATGTCGCCTCCGAACTGTCCGAGTATGTGCTGGAGGGCGACCTGCTGGAGGTTCTGGAAGAGGAACTTGCGGAGGCGCACGCCCTGGCTGAAGCGACCGCTTCTGTTTCCGAGCAGCCCTCCACCGTTGAGGCTCACTAGGGGCGTATGAGCGTGACCGAGAGCATCAACGCGCCCAAAAACGCCCCGGGAACCGTACCCGGATCGGCGACCGACGGCACCCGATTCACCGGGCAGGAGCTTGAGACCCTGCCCGGTGCGAAGGATGCCCTGACCCTGCTGGACGAGGCGGTTGCCGCCACTGGCGGTCAGAACCGTGCCGGTCAGCGCACCATGGTGGCGCATGTGGCGCAGGCTCTTGAACTGCAGCGTCACCTGCTGGTGCAGGCTGGCACCGGTACCGGTAAATCCCTGGGCTACCTGGTTCCTGCCCTGGCGCGGGTGGGGGAGTCGGACCAGCCGATCGTGGTTGCGACCGCGACCCTTGCCCTGCAGGCGCAGATTGTGAACCGCGATATTCCGCGTCTTCTGCAGGCGCTGGAGCCGCGCCCGGAGTTGCAGGCGCAGGTGGCTCTGCTCAAGGGCCGCAACAACTACCTTTGCCTGCACAAGCTGGAGGGCGGCTACCCGGAAGACGAGCCGGATGCTCTCTTTGATATGCCTTCTTCGACCTCCCGTGTGGGTGAGGAAGTGGTGCGCCTGCGCGAGTGGGCTGACCGCACGGAGACCGGCGACCGTGACGAGCTGAAGCCCGGTGTCTCTGACCGCGCCTGGGCTCAGGTGTCGGTCAGTGCCGCCGAGTGTCTGGGCCGCCGCTGCCCGCTGGTGGAAGAGTGCTTTAGCGAGATGGCGCGTGGCCGTGCCGCTGAGGCTGACATTATCATCACGAACCACGCCCTGCTGGCGATTAACGCTTTTGAAGGCATGAAGGTTCTACCCGAGCACGAGACGGTCATTATTGATGAGGCTCATGAGCTGGTGGACCGCGTGACCGGTGCCGTGTCTGGTTCTTTGACGGTTGCAATGGTTCGCCGTGCGGCACGTAGCGTGAAGAAGCACTCGAAGGCTGATTCCGGCGCACTGGAAATGGCAGCCGGCACCCTGGAGACCGCTTTCGAGGGTCTAGCCGAGGGCCTGCTGAAGGGCCTGGATGGGCGCCTTTTGACCGCTATTTCTGCGGTCAATGATGCCGCCCGCACCGCCCTGTCCGATACAAAACCGGACGGTCAGGACGTTGACGCCGGCCTGCAGATGGCGCGCTCGCGTGTCTCTGAGGTGCACGATATGAGTAGCCGTATTCTGGAGGCTTCGGGTGAGCAGGACGTGCTGTGGATTTCTCGTCAGGGCGGTTGGGAGAACGGCCGCTATGTGGCTGCTTCCGATACCGACCCGGCGACCCTGAACATCGCTCCGTTGAGCGTTGGCCTGCAGCTGCGTGACGGTCTGTTCGCTGACCGCACCGTGATTTTGACGAGTGCGACCCTGACGGTGGGTGACTCTTTTGACGTTGCCGCCGGTGCCCTGGGTCTGCAGGGCGAGGGTGCGCCGCGCTGGACGAGCATCGACGTGGGGTCGCCTTTTGACTACCGCAAGCAGGGCATCATGTACGTTGCCGGGGATTTGAAGCCTCCGGGATTTGGTGTGCATGAGGGGCAGCTGGAGCGTCTGCGTGAACTGTGCGAGGCGTCCGAGGGCGGTGCCCTGGGCCTGTTCTCCTCGAAGCGTGCCGCCGAGCGTGCCGCCGAGTACATGCGTGAGCACAGCGACCTGAACATTCTTCTGCAGGGTGAGTCTTCGCTCAAGGCTCTGGTGGAGGAGTTCAGCGAGGACGTTGACTCCTGCCTGTTCGGCACGATGAGCCTGTGGCAGGGCGTGGACGTTCCCGGTGACTCGTGCCGCCTGGTGGTGATGGACCGCATTCCGTTCCCGCGCCCGGACGACCCGATTGCGCAGGCTCATACGGAGGCAGTGAACCGTCACCGCGGTAACGGCTTCATGGCGGTTTCTGCCCACCACGCGGCGATTCGTATGGCGCAGGGCGCGGGTCGCCTGATCCGTTCGGTGTCTGACCGCGGCGTGGTGGCTGTGCTGGATTCTCGTGTGGCGACTAAACGTTACGGCGGTTTCTTGATGAAGGCGATGCCGCCGATGTGGTCGACGCAGAATAAGGCAGCTGTGATTGGTGCGCTGGCTCGTCTTTCGGCGAGTATTGAGCGTTAGCTCGGGCGGGATTCTTGTCTGGTGTAGTGCCGCTCCTGGCAGTGCCGCCCCTCCGCTTTGGCCGCCCCTCCGCTTTGGAAGTATATAAATCACCATAAATCACCCCGGTGGTACGTGAACGTTCACGTACCACCGGGGTGATTTCTATATCGAGCTAAAAGCCCTCACGGTTATGTCTTTTAAAGACCGTTGCTGTTTAGAGACTGTATTTTCTGGAGACTGTGATTTTCTAGAGACTACGTAGCACGGAGACGACCTTACCCATGACGGTTGCACGGTCGCCCATAATCGGCTCGTAGTTGGAGTTGCGCGGCATGAGCCAGGTGTGGCCGTCAACCTGACGGAACACCTTCACGGTTGCTTCATCGTCGAGCAAAGCAGCAACGATATCGCCGTTATCTGCGGTGTGTTGCTCGCGGACAACCACCCAGTCGCCGTCGCAGATTGCGGCGTCAATCATGGAATCGCCCTTGACCTTGAGCATGAAGAGCTTGCCGCTACCGACCAGCTGGCGGGGCAGGGCGAGCACATCCTCCACGGACTGCTCGGCGGTAATGGGACCACCCGCCGCAATTCGTCCAACCAGGGGAACGGGTACGAGGTCTTCATCGCCGACTTCGAAGTTCGGCAGCTCGGGCAGGGATGAGGAAGAACTACCGTGCATGCCGACACCATTCTCATCCAGCACCTCAATGGCGCGGGGGAGCTTGGGGTCGCGGCGAATATAGCCCATGGTCTCGAGGCGACCGAGCTGGTGAGTGACCGAGGACAGGGACGCAAGACCCACCATGTCACCAATCTGGCGCATGGACGGCGGGTAACCCTTTTGTTCAATCTCGGTGCGGATCGCGTCAAGAATCTTCTGCTGGCGCGCGGTCAGCGCCGGACGGGGTGCTGTTGCCATTTCTTTTCCTTCGGTCTGTGCCCCGATTTCTGTATTCCGGTCTCTGCAGTCTGTCTGAGCCGCAGTCCGGTCGGGGCACGGATGGGTGCTTCACACGTTTCCTGATGGTGTCCTAAAATTTTTTTGGTTCTGCCGAAATGGGTCTTATCTCGTCAGGGGGTGGAGGAATTCTATCCGTGCCAGAGCAATACCGGCGCAATACCGGAGCGATACGCAGGCAACGAGTATGCGCCTCCGCCCTATATAACTCAGCTGGCAGCACCTGCGCACGATACAGAACCAAGCTGTAACGGGTACAGAAATCTGCTGTGAGTAGGACTCATCAGGAGCGTGTGGAACGTCTCTTGACACCAGTGTAGAACACTACACCGAAAAACTCAAACAAATATTCTAGATTTTTTCTTCGAAACTCGAAGAAATTTTTAGTACATCTCTGCTAGACTTTAGAACAAGAGTTCGTATATACTCTTGAATCTCTCCTGAAATTCAGGATTTACGGGCGAATGTTCGAAAAATATTCGAAGATTCGACTCGGGATCTTTCGGGAGGGGAGAGTGAATGAGTGTTCGAATGTATTCGAATCCTCTGCCTCTCTCTTCGCATGATATACCCCGGATGCTCTAGAAAGCCTCTGGTAAATCTAGGGAGCATCTGGCGAAGAGAGAGCGCAGGGGATGGGGCTCCGGGGCTACCCGGTGCACCCGACGCTCTGACCTCACTAAAGAATAGCTATCCACTAGTTATCGCCTAACAATCACCACTCCATAGTTATCACTCAACTAGGACCTCCGAGCGGGTATCGCTCGGCATTGCTAGACCCGCGGGGTAACCCCGGGGCGAGCTGAGAGAAAGGAACCACAATGACTACTGCAGCACCTATTGCTTCTCGCGGCACTTCTGCACACCTTCCGGCAGGTTTGGTGGTACTTCACCCCGCACGCACTGCGCCCGTTCACACCGCGCAGGGGCGTTCTCGTGTGCCTGCCTCTTCGCAGTCTGTTCGCTCTTCTCGTGCGGCTCATGCACCCCGTCCTGCGCAGGTGGCTCAGCCGACCCCTGCTCCCGCCGTTTCTGACCCCGCAGTTTCCGTTCAGGCACCTGCACCGGTTCGCTCTGTAGCCTCTGGTGTGCAGACTGCTTCTGATGCGCAGGCACCCAGCGTGAAGAGTGTTCTTCTGGCTAAGGGTGGCGAGTTTCTGCGCGCGGTTCCCGCTTCTATTCGTCGTCTTGGTACTGTGCGCGGTTTCCTGAAGGGGTTGCCTCTGCTGACTTTGGCGGCGCTGATTGTGCTCGGTGCTATTAGCTTCTTTGG
>NZ_CALJRY010000058.1 GCF_937976295.1 uncultured Rothia sp.
GCGGCTGAGCGAGTCGGGGGCGGGGGCGTTGGGGTCTGGGGTTTGGGGCGTGTGCCCGGTGTTGCCGGGGGCTATCTTTAGGCGGCGGTCATCTGCCGCCACACGGCGCGCACCTGCTCGGCGGTCTCCTCCAAAGAACCGCCATTATCGATAACCCAGGTGGCGACCGCCTCACGCTGCTCGTCGGTTGCCTGCGCTGCGATGCGGGCGCGCGCATCCTCCTCACTCATGCCGCGCGAAGACACGAGGCGCTGCAGGCGAGTCGCCAGGGGAGTGCGCACCACGACCACGCCCTCAAAGGCGGACGGGTCGCCGGTCTCAACGAGCAGGGGAATATCCTCCAGCACCACGCCGCTAAAACCGGGTTCGGACTGTGCCTGCTCCACCAGCTGCGCGGCACGCTCACGAATAGCGGGGTGCACAATCGCGTTCAGACGCAGGCGCGCCTGCTCATCATTGAACACGATACGCGCCAGGGCGGGGCGGTTGAGGCGGCCGTCCTCATCGAGCAGATGCTCACCGAACTCCGCGACCGTGCGGGCGAGCACCGCCTCGCCGGGCTCCATGAGGGAACGGGAGATAGCGTCCGCATCCACCAGGAACGCGCCCTGCTCAACGAAAAGGGAGGCGATGGTGCTCTTGCCGCTGCCGATACCGCCGGTGAGGGCGTAACGGCGCAGGGTGGTAGAAGCGGGGGAGGAAGGCTGGGGCATGAGACGGTGCTCCTGACGGGCTGTGCCACAATAGATAGGTACTGATCAGAGGAGGACACATGCAGGAAGAAACTCGCGCCAACCGCTACCTTGTGCCGCGCGGCGATGAGCCCTATGAGAGCCTCCTCGAAATTAAGCGTAGCGAATTTATCGGTCACATCAAGCGCGTGAGCACCGTTGAGGAGGCGCGCGCCTACATTGAGTCGGTGCGCAAGACCTACCACGACGCCCGCCACGTGTGTTCGGCGTTCATTATTGGTGCTGACCGCGATATTCAGCGTTCCTCCGATGATGGTGAGCCCGCCGGTACCGCCGGTGTGCCGATGATGCAGGCGCTGCTGGCGCGTCAGACCCGCGAGGACGGCACCACGGACCTCTCGGATGTTGTTGCCGTGGTCGTGCGCTATTTCGGCGGCATTAAGCTTGGCGCCGGTGGTCTGGTGCGTGCCTACACTGATTCGGTGGTGCAGACCCTGGACGGTGCGCTATTTGATTCGCGCGAGCGTCTGCGCGTGGGCCAGGTGCCCAGTTCGCATGCGGATGCGGGCCGCCTGGAGAACGAAATTCGCGCCGCCGGTCTGAACGTGCTGGGCACCGAGTACGGTGCGGAGGGCGCCACGATTTCCCTGGGTGTGTTTGACCGCCCGGAGGAGCTGGAGCGTGCCGAGGAGCTGGTGGTGAGCTTGAGTTCCGGTGCGGCGAGCGTGACCTGGGGCGATACGCAGTGGGTGGATTTGCCGGTCTAGGTTTAACGGTCTAAACGATTGCTGGTCTAGGCGGTTGCTGGTCCTAGACTTTGCGGGCTAAAGTGCCCGTGTAAAGTTCTCAAAATCTGAAAGATAGCTCAACCTTAGTTAATAGTTACTCTAACCCTAGTAATTGCCTGCTAAAGCTGATAGCCTAAAAAGCGTTGCGGAACGCACGCACCCCTCCACGGCACGGGCAACGGGTTCATTACCAGCGGTAACCCATCCCGGCGCCTCCACGAGGGAATGTGCGCGCCCGCACCGACGGGCGGGGCTCAACGCTGACATCTCAGCGCGGAGAACTGGGTACTATCTCAGCGCTGAGGTCCTGATGCTGACGTCTTGGAGCTATAGCTTAGTTGCTCAAGGAACGAGGCACAGCTGTATGCCGGTACTATACGATCCGGTGGACGGTGGTGTGTGTGCGAACCATCTGCCGGTAGGCGCTGAGTCCCGCCCGTCACCCTACGAAGAATCAGCTAACGAACGCTCTGAAGAGCTCAAGGTCGTGAAAACGTGACGCAGCCGGGAACCCACCATCAACAAGTAGGCGAACAAGCAGGTAAAAACTCATCGGAGCAGTCCGCGGGCAGCCGCGGCGGCACCGCGACCCTCAACCGCGCAGGAGCGCGCCTCCCCAAGAGGGGTACTGTCGAGCAGCTTGAACCCGCAACCGTCGCCCAGCTGCTCAACGCCTACCGCCAGCAGAACCTCGGCACCCTGCTGAGCGTGCTCACGCAGCGTCCGGCGGAGTTTGCCCGTCAGCTCGGCAGGCTCTGCCGCGTCTTCCCCGAACATGTTCACGCTATCGCCCAGGCGTTCGGCGCCGTGGGCCGCGCCCTGCCCATTGACGAGCTGGTGCGCCTGCACAACCGCTACTCCAACGCCGCCCGCGGAGTCGGCGAACATCTCAGCCTGGATAACTCCGGTGTGGCGCACCTGGTTCAGAGCCCCGCACTCAGCCGTGAAGGTGCGGGTCACATGCTCATGGCGGTTGAACTCTGCCTCGCCGGTAGGATGCGCGGGCTCACCATCGCCATGCCCTCCACCGAGGCGTTCACCCCGGCTGAGCAGGCGCCGAGCCTTGGATCCTGCAACCCCGCCCTGGACGGCGCCCTCAACGCGTTCGAGCCGGCAAGCTGGGAGCCGTTCCCCCTGGACGGCAGCGAAGTGCTGCTCGCGACCGGTGTGCGCGATGTGCCCGACGGCTACGAGCTGTCCCTCTGGCTGCTCGACGACGACTACCAGTGCCGCGCCCGCATTGAGCGTGGCGCCCCGCAGGTGTGCGTGGCAAGCTTCTACGATGAAGAAGTCATCACTCGAACCGTGGAAGAAACCGCCTCGGGTGAAGCCGGTCTGGTCGAGAACTACCGCGTGGAGGAGTACGCGGAACTGGACTTCCTCAACGCCATGGACCGGCAGGTGCGCTACGTGGCGGTCACTGCCGCCGTGGGGGAGCCGCTGCTGTCTGCGCTGAACGAGAAGAGCGCGGTGCCCAATAGTATTCCCGACCCTGCCGCTTTTGCGAACGGTGCGGGTGCCTCCCGGTTTGTGGGGAGTGCCCGCCCGGATATCCGCACCGCCGCCGTGGTCGGTAAGGGTCTGCGCACCGTTAATCACCGAGGCATGCTGCCGGTGTTGGGCGTGCCGAACCGTACCGTGTGCGCGGTGATTGACCTGTATAAGCAGCGTATCTGCGTGCCGGGTGTGGGTATTCCGCGCGGGCTGAGCGTGGAGGACGAAGAGCGCGCGATGCAGCTGATTTTGAGCGCCCTGAACGGGTACCTTCCGTTGACGAACCGGGCGTTGATGAGCCTCGCCGGAGCGACCGTGGAGGTGCGCTAACGCTGCGGTCAACTAACGCTGCGACCCAATAAAATACCGCCCGGAACCATGCTGTGAGCACGGTCCTGGGCGGTACGTGTTTAACGAACTAGCCGGTCACTAACCGGCCGCCAGCAAATTAGTTAGTTGCCGGGCCCTGATCATTGATGATGCGCTGCGCCTCATCCTCGGTCAGCTGGTAGCCGTAGAAGGTCGAGTAGAACTCGCGGGTCTCCTTCACCAGGTCAACGTCGGTGAACTTCTCGGGGTGGAACAGCTTTGCCGCCCACAGAATCTGCAGAGCCTCCTCGGCGGAGTAGCGGTCCCAGTTGAAGGTGCCGACCGGGTTCTTAATGATCTTGCCGTTCTTCACCGCCGGAACGTCAGCCCACGCGGCGTCAGCCTTAATCGCGTCAACGCCCTTCTGTGCATCCGCGCCGCCAATGATGATGTAATCCGGCTGCGAAGCAATAATCTGCTCCAAAGAAATGTTCTTCAGATTCTCCACACCGTCCAGGGAGTTCTTCGCGCCCGAAAGCTTCATCCACTCGCCAATCAGAGACTTGGAACCGTCCACCTTGGTCAGGTCAGAACCGCCGGAAATGTGCAGTACCTTCGGGGTATCGGTGACGTCCTTGAGGCGCTCCTTGATGAGGTTCTCGTTCTTCTCCAGGTACGCCAGGTACTTCTCGGCACGCTCAATCGCCTCATCGGTGCCAATAACCTCGGCGGTCAGCTCAATGGTGCGCTTCAGATCAGCGAAGTTCTGGAACTCAACGTGCACCGCCGGGATACCAGCCTCGGCGGCCTTCGCAATCTGCTCCTTCGAGGATGCGAGCAGCACCTCCGGCTTATCGGCAAGCAGCTGCTCCATGTTCACGTCGGTGCCCTTTACCGGCGCGTCGACCTTCTCAATACCGGGGTAGACCTGCTTGAACCATGCCAGGGACTTCACGTTAGTCGTGGTGGACACCAGCTTCTCAGCCCCGCCGAGCAGCAGAACCACCTGGTTGTTTGCGTGCCACAGGTCAGCGATGCGCTCCGGGGTGGTGGGGACGGTGACTTCCTTGCCGTCAATGTCCTTAATGACCTTGGTGCCGTCGCCGTTATCCTTCACGAAGAAGCTGGTGTGCTTCTTTGAGCTCTGAGAGGATGCGGAAGCGGACACCCAGCTCGATGCCGAACCCGAGGAGGAGGCGGTGTTCGCGGCGCCGCAACCGGTCAGCGTAGCCAACAGCAGGGAAGTGGTCAGGGCAACGCCGGTGTGGAACTTCGTAATCTTCATGGTGTGTCTTTCTGTGTTGACAGGGTGGGTGAATAACCCGGCGGTGGCCTGGGTGGGGTAGGCGTGCTAGGGATACGCCCCTCACAAGACATAGGGCACCTCTACCGCATCTCTTGTGTGCCGCCCAAACCACCGCCGGAAATCTAAAAGCTGCGGAGCCTCAGATATCGAGGCTCGTCATGTGCACGCTGGAGCGACCCAGCTCGGGGGAGTAGGTCACGGTCAGGTCGGTCTTGAAGGTGCGTGAGAGAACCTCGCTCGTGAGCACCTCGGATGCGCGGCCCGCCAACAGCTGAGCTGGCGCATCTGCAGGTACCTGCGGTGCAGCGTTTGGTGCGGTGTCGGGCACGGTGTCGGGTATCTCGTGCGCGCCGAGTAGGGCGACGGTCGCATCCAACATGAGGGCGTGATCCGGGTTGTGGGTCGTAAAAATAACCCCGTACCCGGCATCGCGCAGCTGCCGAATCTTCCGCAGAACCTTCGCTTGATTCGCCACATCCAGGGCGCTCGTCGGCTCGTCCAGAACGATGAGCGGGGCGTCCTGCACCAGGGTTCGGGCAATGCCCACCTGCTGACGCTGACCACCGGACAGCTGATCCAGCGGGGAGTGCGCCAAATCGAGCAGACCCAGCTCCTCTATCACGGTGTGCACCTGCTCACGGTCATGGCGCGAGGGCGAAGAGAACAACCCGATATAGGGTGCGCGACCCATCAGCAGGTACTCGGTCACGGTGTAGGAGATGCCGCGCCCCTCCATCTGCGGAAGGTAGGCGATGCGGCGGGCACGCTCGGCCGCGGTCAAAGAATCCAGCGGCTCACCGCCCAGGTGAACGGTGCCCTCGGTGAGCGAATGCAAACCAATCAGGGAGTTCAACAGGGTGGACTTACCCACACCGTTGCGACCCAGAATGGCGAGCACCTCACCGCGTCGTACCTGCAGGTTCACGTTGCGGAAAATCCAGCGGCTGGAGCGGGGTCCGGAACGGTGCAGATCAGCGCGGCGGCGCTTGATGCGCTTGCCCCGGTGACCGTAATGGAAGCCCGCATCGTCCAGGTGCAGCAGAACCTCAGCGCTCGCATCCGCGCTGTGCTGAATATCGGGGCTGTGCTGAGTATCGGGGCTGTGCTGAGTATCGGGAATGGAAGAGGACATTACTTCACCCGAACCTTTCCAAACAGCAGCAGCGCCACATACAGCGGTGTGCCAATGAAGCCGGTCAGCACGCTCAGAGGCACCTCCGCGCTGGTGAGGCTACGCGCCAGGGTATCGACGAACATCATGAACGAAGCACCCATCAGAATGGACAGCGGCATGAGCTTGGTCGTGTCGCTACCAACCAGCAGGCGGCACAGGTGCGGAATGACCAGGCCCACCCAAGAAATCGGGCCGCCAATACACACGCTGGTCGCGGTGACCAGGGTTGCCAGCAGAATGGTGATACCGCGGGTGCGAGTCAGGTTAATGCCGAGGGTGCGCGCCTCATCGTCACCGAGCGAGAGGATATTGATGCGCCAACGCATCGCCAAGAGCAACAGGATGCAGGGCACCGCCACCAGCGCAAACTGGGTGAGTGCTTCCGCGCGTACGTCCTGCAGGGAACCCATCTGCCAGAACACGATCTGCGCCAGCTGAGTTTCAGGGTTCGCAATGAACTTCAACGCACCCAGCGCGGCGGTGCCAAAGCCACCCACAATTACGCCGGAGAGCACCAGCATGAGCGTGGACTGATTCTTGAGCAGGCGCGGAATGCTCACGGTCAGCAGTACTGCCGCGAGGCCGCCGGCGAGGGCGGAACCCTGAATGGCGATGCTCGTGCCCACACCCAGCAAAATGGCGGAGGCGGCACCCACCGACGCACCCTGCGAAACGCCCAGCAGGTACGGGGAAACCAGCGGGTTACGGAATACCGCCTGGAAAGTGGCACCCGCAATGGCGAGGGCGGCACCGATGAGCCCGGCGGCGAGCAGACGCGGAATACGCACGGTCAGCAGCATGTTTTCGGCGGGCTTGTAGACTTTCAGGTCCATGCCGAACCAGTTCTTACCGAGAACGCGGAAGAGCTCGTCAAGCTCCAGCGGGTACCTGCCGGTGATGAGTGAAAGATAGGCGACGCCCAGCAGAATGGCAAGGGCGATGAGCATAATCAGCGGGTACGAGGACGCGAAGAGGCGTCGGCGCTCGGTCTTGGCGGCTGGTGTGCTGGTGGAGGTCACCTCCGTGCTCGTGCTCATGGAGTCCTTCCGTGTGCTCTTGTGGTCCCGTGTCTCGTGTGTATGCGCTCTAAACATATGTGAGCCACATCAAAGAGGCAAAGGGTATGGGGGCGGTGCGCCCGCCATAAGTCTTTATGTGTTGCCGCTTATCTTCTGCGGTGCGGTGCCCGTGAGCGATGGCGCCCGTGAGCGATGGAGGATGCGGGGGAGGGCGGCCGCCCCGCAGAGCACCGTTATTGTGCGGAAGAATGCTTCCTCTCGCCTCCTGCCCGGTGATGCATATGAACCAGCAGCACGTCCCTTATCTTTTGCACCACCTCTTTTATGAATTTAGGCACTTTCATAGTGATGGCTTGTTACCCGTCGTGTCTGGGGTTATTGCGCCAGTAGAAAAGGGGCGACCAATCCGGGCGCGCATCGGGCGGCTTTCCCCTAGGATGGATACATGAGTTACGCACCCGAAATTAACCGCGTTGTTGCCCCCTTTGAAGTGGTCAGCCCCTTCCAGCCTGCCGGTGATCAGCCGAAGGCTATCGCCGAGCTCACCGAGCGTGTGCAGAACGGTGAGAAGGATATTGTGCTGATGGGTGCTACCGGTACCGGTAAGTCCGCGACCGCAGCCTGGCTGATTGAGGCGGTGCAGCGTCCGACTCTGGTGCTCGTGCAGAATAAGACTCTGGCGGCGCAGCTGGCGAATGAGCTGCGTGAGCTGCTGCCGAATAATGCGGTGGAGTATTTCGTCTCCTACTACGACTACTACCAGCCTGAGGCGTACGTGCCGCAGACCGATACGTTCATTGAGAAGGACTCCTCCATCAACGAGGAGGTGGAGCGTCTGCGCCACTCGGCGACGAACTCCCTGCTGACTCGCCGTGACGTGGTGGTGGTTGCGACCGTGTCCTGCATTTACGGTCTGGGCACGCCCGAAGAGTACATTGAGCAGATGGTGACTCTGCGTCGCGGTGAGGAGATTGACCGCGACGAGTTGCTACGCCAGTTCGTGGCGATGCAGTACGCGCGTAACGATATGGACTTTCACCGCGGCACGTTCCGTGTGCGCGGCGATACCGTCGAAATCATCCCCATGTACGAGGAGAACGCGATCCGCATTGAGTTCTTCGGTGATGAGATTGAGGCGATTTACACCCTGCACCCGCTGACCGGCGAGGTGATTCGCGAGGAAGAGGAGATGTACGTCTTCCCGGCAAGCCACTATGTTGCTGGCCCGGAGCGTATGGCGAAGGCTATTACCTCCATCGAGGATGAGCTGCGCGAGCGCCTGCAGACCCTCGAATCCCAGGGCAAGTTGCTGGAGGCGCAGCGTCTGCGCATGCGCACCACCTACGACCTGGAAATGATGGAGCAGATGGGCTTCTGCAATGGCATTGAGAACTACTCGCGCCACATTGACGGTCGTGCCCCCGGTAGCGCCCCGAACTGTCTGCTGGATTATTTCCCGGATGATTTCCTGCTGATTATTGACGAGTCGCACGTGACGGTCCCGCAGATTGGTGCCATGTATGAGGGCGATATGTCCCGTAAGCGCACCCTGGTGGAGCATGGTTTCCGTCTGCCGTCGGCGATGGATAACCGCCCGCTGAAGTGGGAGGAGTTCCTGGAGCGTATCGGTCAGACGATTTACCTTTCGGCGACTCCGGGTAAGTATGAGCTGTCGCAGGCTGATGGTTATGTGGAGCAGATTATTCGCCCGACCGGTCTGATTGACCCGGAGATTGTGGTCAAGCCGACCAAGGGGCAGATTGATGATTTGCTTGAGGAGATTCGCGTGCGTGTTGAGCGTGATGAGCGTGTGCTGGTCACGACCCTCACCAAGCGCATGGCGGAGGATCTGACCGAGTATCTGCTGCAGCACGGCGTGAAGGTGCAGTACCTGCACTCCGACGTTGACACTCTGCGCCGTGTGGAGCTTCTGCGTGAGCTGCGCCTGGGCACCTTTGACGTGCTGGTCGGTATTAACCTGCTGCGTGAGGGCCTGGACCTGCCCGAGGTGTCCCTGGTTGCAATTCTGGATGCCGATAAGGAAGGCTTCCTGCGTTCGACCACGTCGCTGATTCAGACCATCGGTCGTGCGGCGCGTAACGTGTCCGGTCAGGTGCACATGTATGCCGATAAGATTACGGATTCTATGCGCGTGGCGATTGATGAGACGAACCGCCGCCGCGAGATTCAGCAGGCGTACAACCGCGAGCACGGCATTGACCCGCAGCCGCTGCGTAAGAAGATTGCCGATATTACGGATGTTCTCGCCCGCGAGGAAGAGGACACCCGCGAGCTTCTGCAGCTGCGGAAGAGCGGTAAGAAGGGTGCCCGCACGGTGAGTGCTGGTGCGAAGACCGGTTCTGCGACCTCGTCGAAGATTGCCACGAGCACCCCGGAGTCGGAGGAGCTTCTCGCCCGTGCGGAGGCGCGCGTTCGTGCCGACGGTCTGGCGGCGGCACCGGCGGAGGATCTGCTGGATTTGATTGAGCAGATGAGCGAGCAGATGCGCGTGGCGGCGGAGAACCTGCAGTTTGAGTTGGCGGCGCGTCTGCGTGATGAGCTTGCCGATTTGAAGAAGGAGTTGCGCCTGATGAAGGAGGCGGGTCACGCCTAAACCCCGTTCTCTAAACTTGGTGCCCTAAACACCGTGCTCTAAGCCCGGTGTTTAGGGGTCTGACTTGGGTTTTTCGCCATGGGATAATTCATTGCTCGTGAAGTTCCACTGAGTGCAGATACATGCTGTAGACTATCAAAGTGTTTTACGTGTCAAATAACACCGTGATGCTTCCGAACAATAAAGAAAAATCTGTGACTATTTCGAATAACCCTACAGGCGCACACACCACGGGAGCTCGTTCCGTTACCCGCCGCAGCCTCACCCGCGGCGCGCTCTGGGCTGTGCCCGCTATTGCCGCATCCACTGCGGTACCCGCATTCGCTGCCTCGGCTGATGATTGCAAGACGGTTAAGGGCCCGGACTTCACCCAGGTCGGCGGCTGGATGATCACCAACCCCGCCAGCGGCGCCCTGCAATCGCGCACCAAGAACAAGCCCGTGACTGCGCCGGTGACCGGTCAGGCGTGGTGGTCCATGGAGAATGCAACCTCCCCGAACCCCGCGACGATCCGCCTCATGTCCGTGTACGAGGCGACTCACGGCCCCGAGGGTGACCTTAACCTGAACTGCGGCGAGTTCGTGATGACCTACAACGTCTCCGCGCTGGAGGCGACGGCCGGCACCACGCACCTGCACCCGTCCATGGACATATACTTCTTCTCGCCCGAGGGTGAAATCATTGACCGCCAGATCTTCACGACCGACCCGACCGGCAAGGCAACCGTCATGACCCGCAACGGCAAGACTCAGACCGTTCAGGGTCAGGTCATTCCGTTTGCGTCGAGCGTGAACGATCCGGCGACCGGCATCTCTGCGCGTTTTGCGCTGCGTGGCGATAAGCTCATGGAAGGCATGTACCAGTTCGAGGTGGTTATTACCGTCCCGACGATTCGTGAGAACGGCAAGATTGATACGAACAAGCAGGTGAACGCGATTGCTTTCACCCCGCCGACCTTCAATATGACGACCTCCTAATTGAATCTCCTCGCTGAATGAAAAGTAGCCCTCCCCGTAATAGTTCACGGGGAGGGCTACTTTCATGCGGGCTTGTCGTGCGGTGCTGGTTCGCAACGGGCGGGTCTACGCTTGTGCCTTTTTACGTTGTGCTTTTTACGCTGAGCCTTGTTTACACGTCGCCGTTCTCTAGCGCGGCGGCATCGTAGCGCTCGCGGGCTTCGAGCACCGCCTGCATATTGTCCTGCGCCCAGTGGCGCAGGGCGGCCATCGGCTCAATGAGGGTCGTGCCGAGCGCGGTCAGTTCGTAGTCCACGCGCGGCGGAATGGACGCGGTGACCCGGCGTTCTACCAGGCCGTCGCGTTCCATGGAGCGCAGGGTCTGGGTGAGGACTTTGGGGGAGACGCCCTGAATCATCGCCTTGAGTTCGCCGAAGCGGGCGACGGGCTGTTCGGAGAGCGCCGCAACAATGAGCGGGGTCCACCGGTCGGTGAGGTGGCGCATCACGGTGCGGGAGGAGCAGGCGCTGGTGAGAATATTGGCGGGAAAATCGTCCTGCGGGGTGTGGGTAGACTCTACAGTTTCGCGTGCGGGGGAGGTGAGCGTGGTGGTCATAGCTACTGTCTTTTCAATCTGCTGAGGGGTTGTTGATGGGGGAGGGGTGCGAGAAAATATTTTTAAATATTTTCTCAAAACCCTATTAGTTACCTTGAGGTACCCGGTATCTATTAGATACTATAAAACTATCACGCGGAACCCCGCAAGAAAAAACCGCAAGGTAAAACCTCAGAAACCACTCCGAAAGGAACCCCTCATGAACATCGCAATCATCGGCGCAACCGGCATGGTCGGCGCACGCACCGCAGCAGAGGCAGTCTCCCGCGGCCACCAGGTTGACGCATACACCCGCTCCGGCAAGGCACCCGAAGGCACCACCGCCCACAGCATCGACCTTGCAGACACCGCAACTCTGGTTGACATCGTCAACAACCACGACGTCACCATCATCGCTGTCTCTGCAGGTCGCGGCACCTCCGCGCAGCCGGTCATCGACGCGCACCGAGCACTGATCGCGGCAGCACCGAGCGGTCGCCTGCTGGTCGTCGGCGGTGCCGGCTCCCTCGAGGACGGCAACGGCAACCGCTTCGTTGATAGCGAAGGCTTCCCCGAAGAGTACAAGCCCGAGGCGCGCGCATTCGCCCAGATCCTCGACGAGTACCGCGCCTCCGAGGGTCTGAACTGGACCTTGGTCTCCCCGGCGTTCGAAATCGCACCGGGTGAGCGCACCGGCAAGTACAACACCGCACTGGACACCCCCGCAGGTGAGTTCATTAGCGCCGAGGACTTCGCTGTCGCCCTGGTTGACGAGGCAGAAGAGCCCAAGCACCCGGGTCGCCGCTTCACTGTTGCCAACTAGTAGCAGTGCCTGCTAAAGACTGCGCTCATTGGATCCCGCATCAGCTGATCAATGCAGTGCATTTAACTCCAGCTCTAGTTCATCCTGCTGGAACCACTCACAATTACTAATAGAAAACTACAGTACAGAAAGAGGGCATATGTCTAAGGCTCTTATCATCTACGGTCACCCCGCTCCCGAACTCTCGACCGCCAACGCTGAGGCTCTCCGTGTTGTCACTGAGGCCCTGGGAGAAAACGTAGAGGTGCGCGAAATTGCATCCCACCGCATCAACGGTTCATTTGATATCGCCGCAGAACAGCAGGCTCTCGTGGAAGCGGACGTTATCGTTCTGCAGTTCCCCGTCTTCTGGTACTCGGTTCCCGCTTTGCTTAAGCAGTGGCTAGATGATGTCTTCACCTACGGATTTGCCTACGGTAGCGGCGGCGATAAGCTTGCGGGTAAGACTCTCGTAGTTGCCGCAAGTGCCGGTGGAAACGCAGAAACCTATGCAGAGAAGCTGCCGAACAACTTCCCTGAACTCTTCAACCCCCTGGAGAATAGCACTGTGTTTTCAGGCATGAAGTGGGCGGAACCCGTGTACGTGTACAGCGCATTGAGCATGCCGGGCACCGAAGATATTGCTCGTTCTGCAGGCGTTGACCTGGGTCAGCAGCTTGTAGCACGTTTGCGTGAATTGAATATCTAAACCCATACCGCTGGTTTCTAAACCGCGGAGGCTCTTCACTTGTGAGGGGCTCGGAGTGGTAACTTCGAGCCCCTCTTCGCGCGCGTGGAGGCGTGCGTACTAATCTACCGGTCCGCCAGTTAAAGACAGCGCGTATTCATCACCCAGAACGCCGCTCATGAAAACTCTCCGGAGGGGCTCCTGTGCAAAAACCTCAACCTGCTGTATAATCGTTCACCGAGCAAGGGAGTATCCCACCAATCGACTCATCGTCAGCACGTTAGCCGAAGGCGCCTAACCGGTGAATCGGGCCGACCTCCATTCAGGCCGGCGGGAGAGACTTGTGGTCCTGTACGCACACCACGAGAAAGGCTCCCCATGGAAATTACCGGGTTGCAATGGTTGGTTACTGCTCTCATCATCGTGGGTCTTTTGATCTTCGACTACGTGTTCCACGTTCGTAAGGCGCACGAACCCACCCTCAAAGAAGCGGCCATCTGGTCGAGTATTTACATCGGCCTCGCGCTGCTGTTCGGTCTGTACATTTTCGTGGCGGACGGCTCCGTCGCCGCCACCGAATACTACGCAGGCTTCATCACCGAAAAAGCTCTCTCGGTCGATAACCTCTTCGTCTTCATGATTATTATGGGCACTTTCCGTGTCCCCCGTGAGAACCAGCAGAAGGTTCTGCTCTTCGGTATCATCTTCGCAATCCTGGCGCGCGGCAGCTTCATCTTCCTCGGCGCAGCGATCATCAACTCCTTCGCCTGGGTGTTCTACATCTTCGGCCTGATCCTGATTATGACCGCAGGTAGCCTGCTCAAGGAGGAACTCACCGAAGGCGACGGCCACGACGAAGCTGACAACATCATGGTCCGCCTCGCCAAGAAGTACCTGAAGACCAGCGACGACTTCGACGGCGACAAGCTCTTCACCATCGAAAACGGCAAGCGCGTCATGACCCC
>NZ_CALJRY010000059.1 GCF_937976295.1 uncultured Rothia sp.
TGCGCAATACCGGCATAACGAACTGGAAGGGGGAGGGGGTTGTCGCCTTCTCAGCCTTTCGCTGGCTCCACCGGGCCTACGTTTGTAGGGCGTGCATCTTACACACTTCCTCCGCGCCGTCGCAGGGAACCCGCCCTCGCTTCGCTTCGGGCACCCTGAGGGCGCATCCGGAAGGTGTAAGCCTGCCGCCGAATCTATTCAACAGCTCCCTGGTCAATAGCTCCCCGGTATGACCAAAAGCTTTGCGTGCGGTACCCACCTCCGATACCCTAATGGAGGAAATCTACACTCACAGATACACCGCCGTATCGCAAAGGAACACCCGTGAAATCCTTCCTCAAAGGGCTCGGCATCTTCTTCGCCGTATGCCTCGCCTTCTCCCTCTGGTACGTCATCCTTGGCGTCGTCATCATCGTGCTCATCCTGGGCATCATCCTGACCATCCGCAAAAACCGGTACTTCGCATCCCCCGAATTTCAGACGCACCGCCAACGCACCGCCACACTCGCCAGCGAATACAACGAAGTCGCCAGCTACGTACACGACATCTACACCCACGGAATCTACGAACTCGGCACCTCCACCAACGGCATGTACAGCCACCTCGCCACCGTCGAAGTTCAACAACCCAAAACCTGGCGGACACTGTTGCAGAAGAAACCCGAAGGACGCCACCCGCACGTCTACACCGCTTCTGCCTCAACCATCCAAGAAGCCGAGCGGGACCCCATCGGCAGCCTCACCAAATACTTCCACATCGAAGCCGACCTGCAAACCCTCAAAGACGTACAACGACTCTCCGACGATATCGCGCGCCTCGAAACCGCGATCGACAACGTGCGACGCCGCGAAGACAACATGATCGCACACATCAACCCGCCCCAGTTCATCACCAAAAATTACGCCAACGAGTTCTGGGACAAACTCAATGTCTGCCACGTGGGGCTGACCGTGCCGTACCCCGTCTACCGCTTCGAATACGCCTCACCCGGCGGCAAAGAAAACCGCGCCGTCACCGTCACGCTCGACACCCCAACCCTCGACGCGCTCTCCGAAACCCTAGAACGCAAAATACGCTGGGCGTGGCCCGAAGGCGGCAAACGCACCCTCATGACCGCCCAACTGCGCCAACGCATCAAAGAACGCGACAACTACACCTGCCAAAACCCCGGCTGCGGCAACTCCATCATGCGTGAACGAATCCTCATCCTAGAGGTCGTCCACAAGATTCCGCTCTCCGAAGGTGGCAACAACGAGCCCGAGAACTTGCAGACCCTCTGCTGGCGTTGCGTACGCGGACGGAACCTGCGGCTCGCATAAAGCCGCACCACCCGAAAGCGACATCAGGGTGCCCACCCGGGCGCTCTCCGCAGCGAAGCAAGGAGCAGTGGAGCAAGGAGGAGTGGGGAGCGTTCGGGAGCGGCGGGTTCCCTGCAGGAGCGCAGGAAGGGCGCGGCGCGAGGCATCCAAGGGCTCCCATACAGTGCGCTAACTAGGGATTTATGTTAAAGCTGAGGTTCAAGGTATTCTTTTGAACGGCGCTGATTCTCTTTCCAAAGCAAGCAATTTGAGGCTCGCTCGGATTCACATAGAGTTGCGCCGCAAACACATCACCCCACCTGAATAAAGGGCATACCATGTCTACTTCCCTAACCCGCCGCAAGCTCGTCGCCGGCGCAGCCTGGGCGGCACCCGTCGTCGCAGCATCCGCAACCATCCCCTCCTACGCAGCGTCCGTCGCCGCAGACTGCACCTTCGCCGCACACCCGGCGTACAATATCTCCGGCACCGATGAAGGCACCAAGACCGTGCAGAGCTTCACCGTGCCTAGCAACGTTCACAAGCTCCGCTTCGAACTGGTTGGCGGCGCAGGCGGCACCAACAACCGCATGACCCCCGCCGGCTCCGGCGCGAAGGTCAGCGGCATCATCCCCGTCACCCCCGGCTCCACCGTGCAGATTATCGCGGCAGCAGGCGGTATCGGTGACGGCTCCCTCACCCCCACCGCCGGTGGTGAAGGCTACGGCAACGGCGGTTCCGTACCCGCCTACACCATCCCCGCCAACATTACCGCGCAGGTCGACGCCAAATACGCCGACCCGGCTAACTCCAAGACCCAGGTGTACGCCGCATCCGGCGGCGGCTCCTCGGCACTGCTCGTTGACGGCACCGTGGTGGCGGTTGCAGGTGGCGGTGGCGGCGCGGGCATGACCAGCTCCGGCGTGTCCTACGCAGACCCCTGGTACTCCAACCTCGACGGCCAGATCGACGCCGGTGTGGCGGCCCTCGGCTCGGATGCATCCCCGCAGTTCGACGCGGCGGGTAGTGCCTCCGCAGCGGCAGGCTCCAACGGCACCCCCGGCTCCGAAATCTACCAGGCAGAACGTTCCAAGGTCCTGACCTACAACTCCGGCTTCGGCGGCGCAGCGGGTGTAGGCGGTGCAGGCGGCGCGGCAGGCACCCTGCCGGTCAGCGGCCCCATCATCGGCTTTGAATCCACCAACAACCAGGTGCTGTTCAGCCAGTTTGTTGCCGGTAACGCGGGCACGAACGGCTTTGCGGGCAATGGCGGCGACGGCGCGGGTGCGCACTCCTACCAGCTGGATGAGAACCCCGCCAGCGTGCACGAGAAGGGCACCTACGAGGACCGCAGCTGGGACCTGGACATCTACAATGACGAGGGTGCGTACGCACAGAACTTCAACGGCTACCAGTCTGTGGTGTCCGGAGGTGGCGGCGCCGGTTACGGCGGCGGCGGTTCCGGTGCGGCACAGTCCGTCTCCTCGATTGTGCTGACCCAGAAGTGGCTGAACAGCCCGACCGGCGTGCGTCAGGGCATCGGCTACACGATGCAGGGCGGCGCAGGTGGCGCGGGCGGCTCGTACATTGCACCGTCCGTGAGCGACGGCTCTATCGTTTCGGCTGAGAACGCGCCGCAGTGGATGCGCGAGCGCGGTAACGGTTCGGTGACGGTGACCTACTGCGAGGCTGCTTCCTAGCTCCGGGCTAAAGGCGATTGAGGGGCGGTGCGCCGCATGTTTCCTCCGCAGCTTGGAACGCTTGAGGGGCGGTGCTCCTCCTCGTTCCTACAGGGGCACCCGCCCTCGCTTCGCTTC
>NZ_CALJRY010000060.1 GCF_937976295.1 uncultured Rothia sp.
AACGTCATAGCAACGTCATAACAGCATCATAACAATTTCTGTCATGATGTTGTTACGATCCTGCGATGATGTTGATATGATGCGGTATTTTCCTCGCGCCTAGAATCCTAAAAACCCGGAATTGCAGGCTAAAACCGGGTATTTCTATCGGTCTTATTGGTCGCGCATCATATCAGCCATCATAACAACTTCTGCTATGACGGCTGTTATGACGGCTGATATAATGCCCCGTCATAATCCGCAATAAACGACATATAGGTACCCGCACTTGGTGCACCCCGCCGCCGGTGGCACAGTATAAAGTCGAGCCACTATCGACTCCCCGCACTTAGGCGGGCAGATACACCAGGAGCAAACCAATGGCTGAACACACTTTCGGCTTCCGAACCCGCGCACTACACGCGGGCGGCACCCCCGACGCTGAACACGGTGCCCGCGCGGTCCCCATCTACCAGACCACCTCCTTCGTCTTCAAAGACGCTGACGACGCCGCGAACCTCTTCTCCCTGCAGAAGTACGGCAACATCTACTCGCGCCTGTCCAACCCCACCGTCGCCGCGCTGGAGGAGCGCATCGCCTCCCTCGAAGGCGGTATCGGCGCGGTTGCGACCGCCTCCGGCATGGCTGCCGAGTTCATCACCTTCGCGGCTCTGTGCCAGCAGGGCGACCACATTGTTGCTTCTTCGCAGCTGTACGGCGGCACCGTCACCCAGCTGGACGTGTCCCTGCGCCGCTTCGGCATTGAGACCACCTTCGTGCCCGGCACCGACCCCGCCGACTACAAGGCGGCACTGACCGAGAACACCAAGGCGATTTACACCGAGATCGTGGCGAACCCCTCCGGTGAGGTTGCCGACCTGGAAGGCCTCGCAGAGGTCGCACACGAGGCGGGCATCCCCCTGGTCGTGGACGCAACCCTGTCCACCCCCTACCTGATCCGCCCCCTCGAACACGGTGCGGACATCGTTATTCACTCGGTCACCAAGTTCCTGGGCGGTCACGGCACCACCCTCGGCGGTATCGTCGTCGAGTCCGGTCGCTTCAACTGGGGTAACGGCAACTTCCCGTCGATGACCGAGCCGGTTCCCTCCTACAACGGCGTGTCCTGGTGGGGTAACTTCGGTGAGTACGGCTTCCTGACCAAGCTGCGTTCTGAGCAGTTGCGTGACTTCGGCCCGTCGCTGAGCCCGCAGGCTGCGTTCAACCTGCTGCAGGGCGTTGAGACCCTGCCGCAGCGCATGGACGCGCACCTGGCGAACGCTAAGCAGGTTGTGAACTGGCTGGTTGAGGACCAGCGTATCGCCTACGTGAACTACGCTGGCCTGCCCGACCACCCGCACCACGAGCGCGCGAAGAAGCTGTTGCCGTTGGGTGTTGGTTCCGTGTTCTCCTTCGGTGTCAAGGGCACCGAGAAGGCGTCTGGCCGCCTGGTTGGTGGCGAGTTCATTGGTGCGCTGCAGCTGGCAAGCCACCTGGCGAACATTGGTGACTCTCGTACTTTGGTGCTGCACCCGGGTTCGACCACGCACCAGCAGCTGACCGCTGAGCAGCTGGCCGCTGGTGGTGTTGGCGAGGACCTGATCCGTATTTCGGTGGGTCTGGAAGACGTTGAAGACATCATTTGGGACCTGGACCAGGCGCTGACCTACGCGACCGGTCTGAACCACGCCGGTGAGCGTGTGGGTGAGTCCAGCGCAGACAAGATTGTGGAGGCTGAGGAGGCGGTTGCCGCCGCCAAGGCCGCCGAGGACGCTGCCGCCGCTGAAGCTGTTGCTGGCGCATCCTGCTCCCTGCCCGCCGCTACCGCTCAGGAGGAAAAGTAATGACCGAGAAGCGTACCTGGGTGGGTCCTTCCGCCCCCGAGCGTCTGAACATTCTGCGTAATACCCGCACGATTGCGATTGTGGGTATGAGCGATAAGATTTCGCGCGCCTCCTACTTCGTGGCGACGTACCTGCAGTCGGCTTCGCCGTACAAGCTGTATTTTGTGAACCCGATTCTGGCGGCGAAGGGCAAGCTTG
>NZ_CALJRY010000061.1 GCF_937976295.1 uncultured Rothia sp.
GCAGGATGAGCTGTCGCAGTCTGCTGAGGTCGAAGAAACCTACTTTGAGGATTCTCAGTACGATGATGCTGAGTATGAAGATTCTGAGTATGAGGAGTACGACGAGTACGAGGACTACGACGACGATGAGGAAGGGAACTCCTCTCTTTTCGCGATGAGTGAGGAAGAGCTGGATGACCGTCCGGGCGTGAACTGGCTGTCGGTTCTTTCTGTTGCTGTTGCGGTTATTCTTTCCATTATTTTGGCTGTTGTGGGTGTTCGTGCTTTTGCGTCGGTGAATAATAACGCTGAGTATGCCGGTAGGAGCTGGGTTATTCAGGGCACTTATCAGGATTTGACTCCTGACCTGATTACGAAGGGTAATGTGGCTCGTTATAAGGGCAACCTGCCGGCTGATGACGCGCTGAATGGTAAGACGTATGTGTCGAACTTGAAGGATAAGTATCAGGTGACTTCGGGGGCTTCGATTGAGTTCCGCGGTTCGCAGACTGGTGATGTTCCTTCCGAGTTCCCGCGTGAGGTGGATGGCCTGTTGGTGGAGAAGGACGGCACTCTTGAGGTCGTCTATACCGCTGAGAAGGGCACGTTGAAGCCTGTGACTGAGGCAAGCGTGAACGCTGAGCGTTTTGCAGGTATCGCAAGTATTGTCGGTGCGGTGCTGGTGCTTCTGCTGGGTATGGGTTTTGCTGTGTGGCTGAACCGCCGTTCGCGCAATGTTGAGTATGAGGATTTGGACGGCCTGGTGGAGGATGAGCGCTAGGCGCTCTGAATCGTCAGGATTCACCGGTTGACGTTTTGTTGAGGGAGCCTGCTTCTGGTGCACGTGGTGTTGCTGGAGGCGGGCTCCTTTTTCGTGCTTGCGTACCGGGGCTCTCTTGACCGGCGCAACGCACCTGCCCACTAATGCACCAGCCCACAATGTTCTTGCACGCTATGCATTCATTGCGAGGTTATGCGCCCGAATGTGTAGATACACGCTACATTCGCGGTGTTTTGCGTGACAGCTGGTGAGATAAACCCTGAAATTTCCCCCATATCTTGGAATAATCCATATTTGGTGCGCATATTTATGTGCATATGTATTATCTTGGGTAGTGAAGAATGTTACGCTGCGCCACCGTTGGGCAGCTCCGTTCTGAATTCGTGATTGGCACCGTAGGAAGAAGAGATATTATGCCTTTCCCCTCGACCAAGATCGCGCGTCAGGCACGCATCGTTGAATTGCTGCAGACCCGACGTGTCCGCTCCCAGGCTGAACTGGCGCAGTACCTGACCGATGATGGTATGAAGGTTACTCAGGCGACCCTTTCCCGTGATCTTGTTGAAATTGGCGCTGAGCGCATCCGCGATGAAGGCGCCGGCCTGATTTATGCTGTGCCGAATTACCCTGCCCGTCGTGGCGGCGGTACTGCACCTGATGCCCGTATGATTTCCCTGTTTAAGGAACTGCTGATTACCGCTGAGGGCTCGGCAAATATTACGGTTCTGCGTACTCCTCCGGGTGCTGCGCAGTTCTTGGCGTCGTCGATTGATCAGGGCGGTCTTGAAGCGATTATGGGCACTATTGCCGGTGACGATACGGTCATAGTGGTTACTCGTGACCCCAATGGCGGGGCTGCGCTTGCCGAGAGCTTCTTGGATTGGTCTGCTGCTCAGTAGTAGCTGGGGCGTATCTTGCGCTGTTCTTCTGATGTTTCGGGGGAGCGGTTGAAGGTACGCCCTTCTGCTGTCTTCGGGCTCTTTTCCGGGCTTTTAGCTCGGCTTCTTCTTTTCTAGATATACCGATTTTTCTATGGTGAGAGTTTTTATCATGTCTGAAATGCACGATTCAGCGAACAATATTGCCTACCTGTTGGCGGAGGCTGCTTCCGGTTCCGGGGCTAAGGCGGCTTTGGCGATTCCGGCTTCTGGCTCTGCTGATATGCAGGTGGTGAGCTACGCGCAGTTGGCGTCCGCTGCCGCGCAGGTTCAGCGTCATCTGGAGGCGCTCGGTGTTGAGCGCGGTGACCGGGTTGCGTTGTCTATGCCGAATGTGGCGTTGATGCCGGCACTGTATTACGGCATTGTGGCTGTGGGTGCGATTTGTGTTCCGTTGAATCCGCTGTTGTCGGGTGCTGAGCTGGAGTATCATCTGCGCGATAGCGGAGCGAAGGTGCTTTTTGCTTTTGCGGGTACTCGTCTGGCGTCGGAGGCGCCATCGACGGTGCCGGTGAAGAACGGTTCGGTTCGTTGTGAGATTTTCACCGGGGGAGAGGGCTCACCGATGGCTCCTTTTGATGGGCTGTCCGATGCGGTGCTGGAGCCTGTCCCGGTGGCGGCGAGTGACCCGGCGATTATTCTGTACACCTCGGGTACGACGGGCCGCCCGAAGGGTGCGACGCTGACTCACGCGAATATCCTCTCGAATGCTCGTAGTTGCGTGAGCGTTTTTGGTTTCACCGCTGAGGACATTATTTTTGGTGGTCTTCCGCTGTTCCACGCGTTCGGTCAGACGGTGTCGATGAACGCGGCGTTTGCGGCGTCGGCTACGGTGGCTTTGTTGCCGCGTTTTACCCCCGGTGACGCGCTGAATCTGGTGGAGCGTGCAGGGGTATCGGTGTTGGCTGCGGTCCCGAGCATGTATGTGTCGTTAGCTTCGGCGCTGGAGGCTGAGCCTGAGCGTGCGCGTTCGCTGCGTGGCCGCATCCGGTTCGGCATTTCGGGTGGTTCGCCGCTGCCTGCACCGGTGCATTCTGCGTTGAAAACGCTGATTGAGTGCCCGGTGTATGAGGGCTATGGTTTGAGTGAGACGTCGCCGGTGGTTTCGTTTAACCAGGCGGAGTTTGGCATGGTGCTCGGTTCGGTGGGGCGTGTGCTGCCGGGCGTGCAGGTGCAGGTTCGTTGCCCGCAAGGTTCTGAGTGCGCGCCGGGTGTGAGCGGTCAGCTGTGGGTGCGCGGTGAGAACGTGATGTCTGGCTACTGGAATAATCCGGCGGCTACGGCTGAGGTTTTTGACGGCGAGTGGTTTGCGACCGGCGATGTTGCTCGTGTTGATGAGCAGGGCAATATTTTTATTGTGGACCGCATTAAGGACATGGTTCTGCGTAACGGCTATTCGGTGTATCCGCGTGAGATTGAGGATGTTCTCTACACCCATGAGCAGGTGCAGTCGGTAGCGGTATTGGGCGTGCCGGATGAGCGCGTGGGCGAGGAGGTCGTCGCCGTGGTGATGCCGCGTCCGGGTGCTGATGAGGGCGTGCTGCAGGCGGAGTTGAATGCGTTGGCGCGTACTCGTTTGGCGGCGTATAAGTATCCTCGCCGCTACGTGATGGTGGAGAGCATGCCGCTGGGCCCGACCGGCAAGATTCTTAAGCGTGACTTGAGGGTTCTGATTCAGCGGAGCTAATCCCGGCTGACGGTTCTTGGCGCTGATCTGAGGACAAGCGCGGGTGAAGAGGGTAGAATCTTGTAGGCGGCTTCTACCGCGTTATTGTTCCCGGGTGTTTTTGCCGGGGCTATCCCCTTCACGAAAGAGAGAGCATGAGCGTTCCCGCTTCTGAGGCTTCGCGAACCCCTATTGAGCAGTTGATTCCGGCTGCTTGCGCTACGATTCCGAATTACCCGCACGAGGGTATCCTCTTTTACGATGTGACCACTCTCTTCGCTAATGCTGAGGTGTTCAAGGCGTGCATTGATGAGCTGGCTGCTCGTTTTGAGGGTCAGTTTGATGTGGTGGCTGGTGTTGAGGCTCGCGGTTTCTTGCTGGCGTCTGCGCTCGCGTATGCTACCGGCACTGGCGTTATGACGGTTCGTAAGGCGGGTAAGCTTCCGCGTGAGACGTACCGTGAGGAGTATGCGCTGGAGTACGGTAGCGCGGCGATTGAGATTCACTGTCATGATTTCGCGCCGGGTACTCGTGTTCTTCTGCTGGATGATTTGCTGGCGACTGGCGGTACTTTGGTGGCTGCCGCGAAGCTGGTGGAGCGCGCGAACCTGAAGGTTGCCGGCGTTGGCGCTCTTCTGGAGCTGGAGGGACTGGGCGGCCGTGAGGCGCTGGACGGTTACCGTCTTGAGACGCTGAGCTTGGTGTCTGAGTACCCGCTGCCGTCGAAGTAGTTTTATAGAGTGTGAGGCTTACCGCCGTTTGGGTGTGTGTAGCTGATCTTGATGAGGGGTGCCCCGCCGGTTGAGCCGGTGGGGCACTTTTCTGTGTATGCCTGTGTGGGTTTTCTGTGGGGGTAATATTTCTGCCGTTCGGAGCCTGTCCTGTAAAATAGTGACCCGTATTTTTGGGTGCCTGTCGCACCCTGTCTTTGAGACACCATAGGTTTAAGGAGCTTACGTGTCATCTGAATCTGTACCCCAGCAGTCTGCTGATTCTTCGGCGGCTGAGAAGCTGTTTGCTGAGCAGATGGCTGCGGAGCGTGAGTATGTTGCTCGCGTGTATGCTCGCCTGGATGAGCTCCGCGAGGAGACGGCTGAGAAGCTGGCTGCTGTGCGTAAGAATCAGGCGGTGGGCGGTCATCAGAACCGTTCGGAGCGTGACTCTTTTGCTACTCACTATGAGGACCGTTTGGCGCAGCTGAATGCTGTGGATTCTCGTCTGACGTTTGGTCGCCTGGATATGGACCGTGAGGGCGCTGATGCGGTGCGTTATATCGGTCGTATTGGTATTACGGATAGCAATCAGCAGCGTCTGCTGATGGACTGGCGTGCCCCGGAGGCGGGTACGTTCTATCAGGCGACTGCTTTCCACTCGATGGGTGTGCGCCGCCGCCGTCATCTGATGCTTGAGGGCCGCACTGTCGTAAATATTGAGGATGAGGTCTTCGACTCGGAGATGCTGCAGGATGAGGACACTCTCCACGGTGAGGGTGCGCTGTTGGCGGCGTTGAATAAGAAGCGTACCGGCCGCATGGGCGATATTGTGGCGACGATTCAGGCTGAGCAGGATGCGATTATCCGCTCGGAGCTGCCGGGTGTGCGTGTTGTGCAGGGTGGCCCGGGTACCGGTAAGACTGCTGTGGCGCTGCATCGTGCGGCGTACCTGCTGTATACGAACCGTGAGCGCCTGTCGAAGGCTGGTGTGCTGGTGGTTGGTCCGTCGAATTCGTTCATGTGGTATATCGAGCGTGTGCTTCCTTCGCTGGGTGAGACTGGCGTGGTGATGGCTTCGTTGGCGACCCTGTATCCGGGTCTGCGTGCTGTGCCTGAGAAGGACCGCGCGGTTGCCGCGTTGAAGGGCGATTTGCGCATGGTGAAGGTTATTAAGCGTGCGGTGGCGGATCGTCAGAAGGTGCCGGCTCAGGTTCAGCGTCTGAATGTTGAGGGTACTGATGTTGAGCTGACTCCGGAGATGGTTCGTTCGGCTCGTTCTCGTGCTCGTTCGACGGGCAAGCCGCATAATGAGGCTCGTGAGACGTTCGTGAAGATTCTGTTGAAGGAGCTGACCGCGAAGCTGGATGATCAGCTGAACCGTGCGGCGGGTCGTGTGGTGGAGCGTCCGTATCTGCAGGATGATGTGCGCGCCTCGATGGATGTGCGCCGTGCCTTGAACCTGGCGTGGATGCCGCTGTCGCCTGAGACTCTGTTGCGCTCGCTGTTCTCGAAGCCGCACTATTTGGAGTCTGCGGCTCGTGAGCTGTCGAAGGCTGAGCGTGAGCTGTTGGCTCGCACGGCGGATGCCCCTTTCACGGAGGCTGATGTTCCTCTGTTGGATGAGGCTGCTGAGCTTTTGGGTGATTTTTCGAAGGTGACCGGTGCGGCTGCTGCGGCTCGTGCTGCGGCGGAGCATCGCGCGAACCTTGAGAATGCGGCGAAGGCTCTGGAGAATGTTCACCAGTCGCTGGAGGATATTGGCGCTGATGGTGTGATTACTCCTGAGCAGATTGCGATGATGAATGAGGTTCGTGGCGAGCGTATGACTGCTGCGGCTGCGGCGTCGGCTGATCGTACGTGGGCGTATGGCCATATTGTGGTGGATGAGGCTCAGGAGCTTTCGCCCATGCAGTGGCGTCTGCTGATGCGTCGTTGCCCGATGAAGTCGTTCACGATTGTGGGCGATATTGCTCAGGCTTCTTCTGCGGCGGCTGCTTCCTCGTGGTCGCAGGCGTTGGAGCCGTTTGTGGGTGAGCGTTTCACTCTGGAGGAGCTGACGATTAATTACCGTACTCCGGCTCAGATTGCTGAGGCGGCGGTGTCGGTTGCTCAGGCTGCGGGCTATGAGGTGTCTGCGCCTCGTGCGGTGCGTGAGGGCCGTTGGGCTCCGCTGGTTCATGAGGTTGCTTCCGAGTCTGTTGTGGAGCAGACCGTGGCTGTGGTCAGCGAGGAGGTCGCTCATTCGGGTGGCGCTCTGATTGGTGTGGTGTGCCCTCCGAGCCTGTATGTTCAGACTGCTCAGGCTGTGGCTCGTGCTCATGCTGATCGTACGGGTACCGCGCAGACTGCGTTGGAGAATCAGGTGCTGGTTCTGACTCCGTGGGAGGCGAAGGGCCTGGAGTTTGATGTTGTGGTGATTGTTGAGCCGCAGCAGCTGATTGATGATGCTGATGGCGCTGTGGGTGATTTGTACGTGTCGATGACTCGTCCGACTCAGCGCCTGCACATGGTGGGTTCGCGGATGCCCGCGGGTCTGTAGCCTTGCGGCTCGTGTAGCCTCTATCTGTTATTTCTGTGAGCCGGTGCCGCACCGGTTTGGGCGCTCGCTTGGGTTTTTCTGAGCGTTTGGGCTGGTGCGGTGCTAGGCTTGTTACATATTTTGTTCGAGCGCCTTCGGGCGTTGTTACCTTGTGAATGGGAGAAGCATGTCTGCCGAGATCCTCAACGCGCAGCATAATGACGATACCTTCGAGAATATTTGGCAGGAGCTGAAGTGGCGCGGCCTGGTGCACGTGAGCACTGATGAGGCTGCTCTGGAGAAGGCGCTGAGCGAGGAGAGCCTGACTTTCTATACGGGTTATGATCCGACTGCGGCTTCTTTGCACCTGGGTCACTTGGTGCAGCTGCTGGTGATGCGTCGTCTGCAGCTGGCTGGTCACAAGCCGCTGGGTCTGGTGGGCGGTTTCACCGGTTTGATTGGTGATCCTCGTCAGACGTCTGAGCGTGTGCTGAACTCTCCTGAGGTTGTTGCTGAGTGGGTCAAGTCTCTGCGCGCTCAGATTGAGCGTTTCCTGTCGTTCGAGGGCGAAAATGCAGCTCGTATGGTGAATAACTTGGACTGGAGCGGTCAGATGTCTGCTCTGCAGCTGCTGCGCGATGTTGGTAAGCATTTCCGCGTGGGCACCATGGTGAAGAAGGAGATTGTTGCGAAGCGCCTGAACTCTGATGAGGGCATTTCGTACACCGAGTTCTCGTACCAGATTCTGCAGGGCCTGGACTTCTTGGAGCTGAACCGTCGTTTCGGTTGTACTCTGCAGACCGGTGGTTCTGATCAGTGGGGTAACCTGACGAGCGGTACTGAGCTGATTCGTAAGGTGGAGGGTAAGAGCGTTCACGCTATTGGTACTCCGCTGATTACTAACTCTGACGGCACTAAGTTCGGTAAGAGCGAGGGTAACGCTATTTGGCTGAACCCGCAGATGTGCTCGCCGTACGCTTTCTACCAGTTCTGGCTGAACACTGCTGACGCTGATGTGATCGACCGTTTGAAGGTTTTCACTTTCTTGACTCGTGCTGAGATTGCTGAGTTTGCGGAGAAGGTTGAGAAGGAGCCGTTTAAGCGTGAGGCTCAGAAGACTCTGGCGTACCTGGTGACTTCGCTGGTTCACGGTACTGAGGCGACTGATCAGGCTGTGGCTGCTTCGGAGGCTTTGTTCGGTAAGGGCGATTTCGCTGCTCTGGATGAGGCTACTTTGGAGTCTGTGGTTGCTGAGCTTCCTTCGGCTAAGCTGTCCGAGGATCGTCTGGACATGATTTCTGTTCTGACTGAGCTGGGCTTTGCGAAGTCTAACTCTGAGGCTCGTCGCATTCTGAAGGAGGGCGGCGCTTCGGTGAACGGCGTGAAGGTTCAGGGCGAGGACGCAGCTATTTCTAAGGATGATCTGCTGCACGGTCGTTTTGCGATGGTTCGCCGTGGCAAGAAGAACCAGGGCGCTGTAGAGCTGATCTAATACAGCGCTAATCTAGTCTTCTCGAGACATATAGAAGGGGAGGGGGCTTCTCTGCTGAGTGTTTAGTACTGAGTGTTCGGTACTGAGTGTTTGGTGGGGGAGTGCCCCTCCTTTTCTGTTCCCTATATACCTTCCCTATACATATAGAGCCCCTCCACAGGAGGGGCTCTATATCTTTGTCCTCTTATCCTTGTCTTCGCCCTCTAGGGGTTCCTCTGCTGCATACTTCTCTCGTTGGTCAGCCCTGTTTTGGAGGCTCCGGGCGGTATTGGGAGGGCATTCTGGAGGTTTTCAGGGCTCTTGTGAGGCTTTTTAAACTTTTTTCAAAGAACTTTTGAGGCTCTTACCTTGCGTTGACTAGGGGTTTTAGTGCCCTGTCCGGGTCAGGATGAACCTAAATCCCCGTTTTTGTGTTCTACTTCACCGTTTTTCGGGTTGCATGGGTGTTTGGACGTCTGTATAGTTGTATGAGTCGCCGCGGC
>NZ_CALJRY010000062.1 GCF_937976295.1 uncultured Rothia sp.
TGCTGAGACTGCCGCACCCGCGGCAGACCAGCAGAAGGCGGGGGAGAGCGCTACCGAGCAGAAGGATGATACTTCGGTTGCGGTTCAGAATACCGGCGCTCAGGATACGCCTGCCCAGAAGACTGAAGCAAAGGTATCTGACGATCAGAAGGTTGCCGCTGGTGCCCAGCAGAAGCGTGAGCAGCTGGCGGCTACCGGCGCCTCCAATGTGCTGGTCATTAGCGCCGCTGGGTCGCTGTCACTGCTTGCCGGTATGCGTTTGAGCCGCCGTCGCCGTAGTGAGATGCAGCTCAGTTCTCGCCGCTAAAACGGGTTAAATATTGCCCCACTAGGCAAAACATGCATATAGATGTAGGGATGTTCGAAATGCAAGATTCGAGCATCCCTGCATCTTTAACTTTTTCTAAGGTTATACCTATAATTTAGAGTGCTGTCATAGACGGTACTATCACTCTTTACTGCCTCGTTCACACGGGGTGGGGGAAACGCTGTGAAGCGCCTCCGGTCACCGATATCAGAGAACCGTTCATTCTGCGCCTACTTCCGACCTTTGGGCACAGGAGTCACACGACGATTCATCACACTCACTCACTCACGAAAATAGGTGACCATGTTTTCCACGCAGCGTGCCTGCCGCGGCGCGGCGCTAGTAGCGTCTGCCGCCCTCGGTTTGGGCGGCTCCGTCGCGCCTGCAACTCTGGCCCCCGCTACCTTTGCATCTGCCGCTCACGCGCAGACTCAGCGGCCTGAAAAGCCTGAACTTCCCATCGCCGTCGCCGCCGATGTGGTCAGCCACAACATTACCCTGGACTTGGTTGCTCAGAGCAAAGACTACACCCTGCTGTCGTTGACCGGCGTAACCTCTTTGGAGAATCTGAAGGTTCGCCTGGTCGCCATTTCCGTTGACGACGGTCCCGTGGCGGCGATGACTGTTCCCGCCTCCCAGATGACTGCCTCTCTGAACGATGAGGGTGCACTGGAGGTCAGTATTCACCAGCGCCTGAACGTTGAGCAGCCGTACATGGTGGAAATTGAGAATCTGAGCAACGGCGAGACTATCTCCGTTGAGTTTATGCCCGAACATGGTGCGTCCCTTGACGAGATCATGGCGAGTCGCCAGAACATTTTCTTCCCCGACACCCCCGGTGTTCCCCGCACTAACCGCGTGGAGGCGAACCCCGCCCCCGAGGTGTCCCTGAGCCCCAGCGCATCCCCGAGTGCCGCGAAGGATAGCCCGCGCCCGACGGTTGCCCCGGCACCTTCTGAGGCGCCGTCTGCATCGCAGAGCGCTTCGGCGCGTCCTTCCGCGAGCGCGTCTGCTAGCGCCTCGGCGAGTGCATCCGCGAGTGCTTCTGCTGACGATGCGGTGCCCGCTGAGGTGACCGAGGACCGTCTGCTGGTGCACTCCCGCTCTAATCAGGCTCCCGCGGAGACCCGCGAGGCGACCCTGGAAATTTCTACCGCAGAACTGCGCGGCTCGGATGAGCTGCAGCCGATTAGCGTGCGCGCTAGGAACGTGGCGGAGAGCGGCTTGGGCTATGACGTGATGGTCTTTGAAATGCCCGCCGACGGTGGTGCCGTGGGTTCGCCGCTGGCGACCACGCATGTGAGCCCTCAGCAGGTGGCTGACGCTTCTTTCTCCGCTGATTTGAAGGTTCCCGGCACTTCTTTGAATGCGGGCAAGCGCTACCGTGTGGTTGTGGTGGGCGGTGACTCCACTGAGGAGCTGAAGCTCATGGCGACCAGCACTTTTGGTGTGAGCGTGATTCAGCGTGCTGTTCCTGTTGATTCGGCTCCGAGGCCTACGAATACTGTTGTTCGCCCGCTGGTCCCGGTGATTTCTGAGGCGAATCAGCGGGTGAGTCCTTCGGCTCCTTCGGGCTATGTGAGCCCTGCGGGCTCTTCAGATGCCTCTGCAGACGCTCAGGGTTTGGTGACTGATTCTGTCGCTAAGATTCCGTCGGCGGATGGCGCTCTGGGCTATATTATGCAGGCGCAGCAGTCTGCGCGTGCGATTACCGCGCAGGCTCGTAGTTCTGTGGCTGAGACTGCGGTGGTTCCTTCGACGATGGTGATGTCTGGTTATGCAGTGATGCTGCCCGGTCGTACTGTGGTGAACCTGTTGGGTTACCAGCCTCTTGAGGGGGAGACGGTGACTGTTGCTTCGCCGCAGGAGAATGCGGGTGCTGCGGGTTCGGGTAGTTTCTATACGCGTAGCTCGAAGTCGCGCGGTGATTCTTCCGGTTCGAAGCTGGAGGCGAGCGCCCAGGATAATGGCCCTCTGCCGGAGGGTACTTTGCCGCTGAGTATTGCCCTGCTGGGTTCGGTTGCCTTTGTGGGTACTGCTGTGGCGGTTAACGTGTATCGTCGTCGCCTTGAGGGTGCTGAAGAGCTGGGCGCTGGAGAGCCGGGTGCTGAGTAGCTCCCGATTCTGGATCTTCGCGTTGTGGGGTGTGTTCGGCTCTCTGCAGGGGAGTCGTTGAGCGGGAGGCGCTCTGCCGGGTGCGTGCTGATTGGGTACGTGTTCGGTGGGGTGCCTTCTGTGTATCTGGGTGTCGACCCTGTTGCGTAATGGATCTGTTGTGCCTTGGGAGCGGTGTAAAAAACTCTTTTTCGTGCACTCGTGGGAATGTTTATGGCATTCGAATTTTACGTTATTTATATCTCAGTAAAGTATTTAATTCCCTTTTATTTCGGTAATTATTGCGACATAAAGTTTTAGCACATGAATGCAATGCAACATTAAGTGCAATATCCGTGTTAGGCTAGGGTGTAACCGACGTACTGGTGCGCAAATACCTGGATAGAAACACCGGCTTGTGGTGAGCCTTCCCTAGTCCACGCTTTGCGCCTACATCGCTTGAAATGGCATACATGACTATCACTCGACTTCCGAAACACATTCATGCTTTTTCGCTTGCCGCCGCTTTGGGTGCAAGCGCTTTTGTGCTTCCTGGCGCCTCCGCAGTAGAGGCTGAAGCCATTAATGTGAATGATTGTCTGGCTGCTCTGGTTAATAGCGAATTTGATTCGAGCTGCCCCTATGAAGACCTCGAAATTGAGGTTGATACCATCGAGATTCGCGTGCAGTCCATTAAGGATGGCAAAGCGACCCTGAAGCTTGCACCTCTTTACGAGGGTGGCTATGTGGGTGACGCATCCAAGGTCTACCTGGTGTTGCAGTACTACAGCACCTCTGGCGCGCTGCTCGGATCTGACATCTATGAGCCTTCTGCCCTGCAGGTTGAGCGCGCCGATGACGGCTCAATGCTCGTCACCTTTGAGATGCCGCAGATGCCCCAGGAAGGTTACTACTCCATCAGTGCCATGGATCTGGTGACCTCCGACGCGGGTTACGGCGAATTCATGGTTTCCGAGGGTTCCCTCGTACCGCACGCTATTCCGGTTGAGGATGACTCTGACGAGGTTGTGGTGGACAAGAAGGAGAGTGCCCACCATGTGCCGACCATTGATGAGCTGAAGGCACAGGAAAAGCTCCGCGAAGAGGAGCAGGAGAAGCAGCAGGCTGCAGATCAGAAGGGTAGCAAGGATAAGGTCAAGACTGAGGTTCCCTCTGAAGCTTCTGAAAACCCGAACCTCGAAACCCACACTCAGAAGCTGGAACAGGTCCCGGGCGGATCGACCTCTTCTCGTGATACTCAGACCCTGAGCGTTTCGGAACTGAAGGTTGCGTATGCTGAGGTTCGCTCTGATAAGGAAACCAAGCCGGTGACTATCAGTGCAGAGCGCCTGCCCGTGAACGCGGCTGGCTACGACCTGATCGTGGTTGAAACCGACATGAGCGGCAACCACATGGGTGATGCACTGTCCATTACGCACATCAGCTCTAATCGCATCGTCAATGGCGCGTTCAAGGAAGAGATTGGTATGCCCGGTTCTCTATTGAAGACCGGCTCGGTGTACACCGCTTACCTGGTCCGTGCGGACGATACTGAGTATGCGGAAGAAGTTGTCTCGGTGCGATTCAAAGTCAGCGGTGAGGCGACCGGTAGCGCAGCCTCCTCGACGAAGGATGAGAAGCCCAGCCAGGATGCCAACGCATCGCTCACGCCCAGCACCAATGCGGCCGAGGCGACCGACGCCGCTCAGGGTCGCCCCTCCGCTGCTACTAGCGCCGTCTCGACCCGCTCTGATGCAACCCAATCGGGTTCAGACCAGTCTGCCACGAGCGCACCCCGCTCCACCTTGGATGCGGTGAACGCCATGTCTAAGGCAAATGAAGCGAAGGCTGAGCGTCAGCGTCAGGCCCTGCAGGCTTTGGCTCAGGCACGTACGATGAGCCCCCGTTCGGCTTTTGAGCCGACCCGCACTAACCAGATTTCGGCGTACAGCTCGGGTTCTGACCCGGCGTCTATCGCTGTCGCTGCGAATTCTGGTACGGTCGCCCAGGGGTCCACGAGCGATGCCACCTCCGGTAATGGCAATAAGGGCTTCACGCCCGTCATCCACTCGGAAACCAATACTCGTTCTGCCGCGGTGAATTCGACCACCACTCAGGTGCACTCCAACGCGAATGCTGATCGTCAGGACGGTGTGAAGGCTGTAGCTTCCGCGACATCTCCTGCCGGCGAAGAGGTTGCCCAGCACGGTGCGGCTTTCTGGATTCTGGGAGGCGTTGGTCTGACCCTGGTGGTTGGTGCCGCGTGGATGGCTCACCGTAGGGGAGTCCTTGGTGGCTAGCGCTCCTAATCCGTGCTTTGTGACGGCACTGTATATGATGTTCTTTGTTTCATGAGGACTGTTCGCCCCCGCTATCTGTAGGTGCAGATAGCGGGGGCGAATTACGTGTTCAGGGTGTTCAAAAAACATCTACCTTCACATGAACAAACCTTAAAGTTCGTGATAGGGTTGAAATAACCGATAAATAGATGCGTGCTACTTCCATGTCTTCACCGCTGGAAATGCGAGGCGGAGTAGGGTGCGACTTTTCCGGGGACCTTGCACTCCTGGAGGCTCCCAAGAGCATACGAAGACATGCCGCTAGCATGCATCAATTCCACCATGAAAAGACGCACTGCATGAGCACTCATTCAACAAAATACCGTGTTGTCACCGCAACCCTTTTGATTGCGGGGCTTCAAGGTGGGCTTGTTACACCTTCCATGGCGGCGGAAACCCCCGTCACGACGCACTCTGCCATGCAAAAAACCGCCACCGTGAACGCGACCCCGGACCAGACTGAAGGTAACCAGGAGGCGCAGGGCGCAGCCTCCACAATCACCATGAAGGCGCAGCTTAGGGACGGTGGCTACCTTCTCCGCTGGACGGGCTTCCCCGAAGATCTGGAGGCCTCCAGCATTCTGGTCGACGTGAACTTCTACACCCCGTCCGGTGAGTATGGTGGCTCCGTGCTGGAAAGCCCGACCCTAACTGAGGGGACCAAGGAGGGGGAGTTCCGCCTCCTGATGAGCCCCGCCAAGGAAAAAGAAGTTGTGTACGTCATCGTTCTGACCGACAGCATCAACAACATTTCCTACGAATTTTTTGTCACAGAAGATGGGACGCGTCTAGTTCAGACCGTCGACCCGCGCAACGGTAAGGCAAAGCCCTCTGAACCGCCGGTCGACATTGAGCGTGAAGAAACAGAAACTGCCGAGGCGACTGCTCAGCCGACCTCCGAAGCGGTCAACCCGCCATCACCCACCGCTACGTCATCTGCCGATACGAACGGCGACACGGTTCGCCGTACCGTAGACAACCCGCAGAATAACGATTCTGGTCAGTATGTTGTCTCCGAAGACACCAGCGTGTACGACCCACAGAACCTGAGGAAGGGGAAAGCGCACCTGTCCGTACAGGAATCCCAGGGCGACTCCCAGGACGACACGAAGCCGGTTACGATTCTCGGCACGAACTTCCCTCAGAATGACAAGGGCTACGACCTGATGGTTATGGAAGTTGATTCTGAAGGCAACACTGTAGGCGATGCGCTCGCTATTGTGCATGTTGATTCCGCCTCCATATCTGCTGGTTCTTTTGAAGCAGTTATTGGTGTCCCCGGCGCGTCCTTGCAGATTGGTAAGACCTACCTTGTGGTGGCTTTTGATGCCTCTGGTGACGGCAATCTTCAGCTCAACACGGTGCGTTTTACGGTGACTCAGGCTTCTGCTGAGAGCGGTGGCTCGTCTTCTGACTCTTCCTCTAAGGACGAGAGTAAATCGGCTGCGGAACCTTCTGCGAACCCTACGATTGCCGCTGATACTGCAGGTGCATCCGGCGCGAATACGCCCGCCGCGGGTTCCAAATCCAAGACCCGCGGCATTCAGGCTGATACTGCCATGGCTCCGGGCACTCGGGACGCCACGATTTCTGTTCCTCGCCCCTCGGGTGGTTCTGCTACCGAGTCCTCTTCGG
>NZ_CALJRY010000063.1 GCF_937976295.1 uncultured Rothia sp.
GAGGAGGCGGAGGCTCAGGCGAACTAGGTTCGCGCCCGCTGCTTCTTCGCCCCGTCAGGGGCTCGACACGTGAAAGTGCCCGGAAGGTTGATCCTTCCGGGCACTTTCACGTATCCGGTGCGTAGCACCGGAATTTTTTGTAATTACACACACCCTGGTATTTAAGGTTTTCCACATCTGTGGAGAAATCTGGGGAAAACTCTTACACTCGTGTAATTCGCCCTGTGTAATTCGGTTGTTTTAGCCTGTATCCACAGGTTTTTAACATGTACTCACACTCGTGGAATTACACGAATGTAGTTATACACAATGTGGAAAACTGCTGTGGATAACATGCCTCTGCGGCGGATTCTCGCGGTTTTTCAGGCTCAATACCTGCCGTTGAGCCACTGCTGCGGGCTCTGCGGCGGCGGATTCGAGGACTCGGGCTTCTTCACGAACGGGATGATCAGCAGGGTTGCTAGTGCGCCGCCGACAAGACCGCCGAAGTGTCCCGCGTGGGAAATATTCGGGTGGAAGAGGCTCTGCACCACACCAATGCCGATGAGCAGCATAAAGAGGCGTGCAGTCTCTTTTTGCCTCCTGAGGAGCAGGATTACGAAGAAGGCGCCGTAGAGGCCGTATATGCCGCCTGAGGCGCCCACGGCACCACGGGAGTAGTCGAAGAGGTACACGCTGAGGCCAGCGCTCACAGTAGCCGCCATATATACGAAGAGGAACTTCCAGCGCCCCATCATGCGTTCGAGAGATACACCGAAGATGAAGAGGTAAATCATGTTCCATACCATGTGCATCGGGTCATTCTGCGAGTGCACAAACCCGTGCGTGATCAAGCGGTAGTACTCACCGTGGCGAACACCGGGCCCGGACATCATGCCGAGGTTGTGCACCCAACGGAATGGAATGATCTGTTGCAGACCGTACATCGCGACGTTAATCAGAATGAGCGTGTACGTAATGTGCCAGTGACGCGCCAGGAACGAGCCTTTCGCCTTCGAGCTGCCGCCCGTGAGTTCACGGTAGCAATCGGGGCAGACTATACCCGCATCCTGTGCCGTCTGGCATTCGCCGCAGATGGTGCGGTTGCAGCGCCCGCACTGGGCGTAGCTGACACGGTCGGGGTGGTTGGCGCAGACCGTGGGGGTCTGCCCGTAGCCTGCGTAGTTGGGAAAGTTCTCCACTGAACCTCCAAGGGTCGTGTGCCGGATTTTCCGAAGATTTTCCACGTATTTTTAGGCTTAGTACCTGCCGTTTTGCCACGGCTGAGGGCTCTGCGGCGGCGGATTCGAGGACTCGGGCTTATCCACAAGCGGGACGAACAGCAGAGTCAGCAGCACGCCACCGACAAAACCACCCGCGTGGCATGCGTGGGAGATATTCGACGGGGTCATAATGCTATAGATGATGTTCGGGGCAGTAATCATGACGAACACTCGTGCGGTGTCCTTCTGCTTCCTAATAATCAGTATGGCCAAGAACGAGCCCATGAGGCCGAATAGACCACCGGAGGCACCCACCACGCTCGTTCCAGGAGCCAGCACGTACACGCCTAATGCGCCAAAGACGATAGAGCCCAGGTACACCACAAGGAATTTCCAGCGCCCCATCATGCGTTCGAGGGACACACCGTAGATGAACAGGTTAATCATGTTCCACACCAGGTGCATCGGGTCATTCTGCATGTGCAGAAAACCGTAGCTGATGATGCGGTAGTACTCACCGTGCTGAACGGGTGACAACCAGAATGCTCCGTGCCTAACCACCCATTCGTTGGGAATGATCTGTTGCAGACCGTACATCGCGACGTTAATCAGAATGAGCGTGTACGTAATGTGCCAGTGGCGCGCCAGGAACGAGCCCCGTGCTTTCGAACCCTTCGAGCTGCCACCCGTGAGTTCGCGGTAGCAATCGGGGCAGACCATACCCACGTCCAGCGCCACCTGACATTCGCCGCAGACGGTGCGACTGCAGCGCTTGCACTGGGCGTAGCTGACGCGGTTGGGGTGGTTGACGCAGACCGTGGGGCTCTGCCCGTAGCCTGCGTAGTTGGGAAAGTTCTCCACTGAACCTCCAAGGATTGTGTACCGGTTCGTCCGAAAGTGGTGTGCGGCGGCGCGCGGTAACATATAAGCGCAGGGGCCCACCGGAAGAATCCTGGCGGGCCCCTGAACTATACGTGTTTTCTCAACACCTTCAGCAGAATGCTCGTATGAGCCGTCTGATGGGGTTTATTAGAGCTTTTCGATGTCAATCGAGGAGATGACAACGTCCTTGACCGGGCGGTCCTGGAAGCCGGTCTCAACGCCCTCAATAGCGTCAACGACCTTCTTGGATGCCTCGTCGGTAACCTCACCGAAGATGGTGTGGCGGCCGTTCAGCCAGGGGGTCTCAACGGTGGTGATGAAGAACTGAGAACCGTTGGTGCCGGGGCCTGCGTTAGCCATTGCCAGCAGGTAGGGCTTGGAGAAGGAGAGCTCGGGGTGAATCTCGTCCTTGAACTGGTAGCCGGGACCACCAACGCCCATGCCCAGGGGGTCGCCGCCCTGAATCATGAAGTCCTTGATGATGCGGTGGAACACGACATCCTTGTACAGGGGGGTGTTCATGATTTCACCGGTGCGGGGGTGCTTCCACTGACGGGAGCCGTCAGCCAGGCCGATGAAGTTCTCAACAGTCAGCGGTGCGTGGTTGCCGAAGAGCTCGACGACGATGTCACCGTAGTTAGTGTGGATAGTTGCCTTAGCAGTTGCATTAGTCATGGCTCTATTGTGGCACGGGGCGGCGCTCATTCGCCATCTAACATGTTTTTTCGCCCCGGGCGCACCGTTGGGCGGGCTTTTTGGGCGGGAATTGAATATCCTGAGAGATGAACACTACGCGCGCGGCGGCGTTTTCTGGCTGCCGGCGCATTTCAACCGATGGAGGTCACCCCATGTTCTGCTGCAAGAAGCGCAAGGCACGCAAGGCTGCTAAGGCTCAGGCTGTTGTCTCTTCTCTGGCTGCTGTTGAGTCCGCGCTGGAAGGTAAGACCGCTGAGATGTTCGCTGAGAAGCTGACCGGCAACAAGAAGGCACTGAAGAAGGCTCGTAAGGCTACCGCAAAGACCGTTCGCGCCGCTGAGAAGGAACTGGCTCGTATTGAGCGTAACGGCGGCAAGCGTCCCCGTAAGGGCCTGGCGTTCCTGGGTCTGCTGATTGCTCTGGGTGTTGCAGGCGCCGCAGCCTACAACGCAGCTCGTCCCGTGGAGGACCCCTGGAAGAACGCATAAGCACCGTTCCCCCTATTCTTTGTCTCTACGCGTTCTGAGGCGCCGCTAGCGGCGTGAGAGAGCGCCCGATAAGAGACGATGAGAGAGATAGCCGCCCGCCAGAGTTTTACTCTGGCAGGCGGCTATTGTTTGTCTTTTTTCAGGGGAATCAGGGGCGGGGAGAGGAGGCGCTGCAGATAGAGCACTGAATCTCCCCGTGCATATGCCCCGGGTATTTCCCGGACATACCCGAATATACAAAGAACCCCATGTCTTTCGACATGGGGTTCTCGGTTCAAAAATAAACCGGCGATGACCTACTCTCCCACACCCACAAAAGTGCAGTACC
>NZ_CALJRY010000064.1 GCF_937976295.1 uncultured Rothia sp.
TCTGGGTTCCGTGCATGATCATGACGAAGCCGAAGACGAGTCGGAGGATGAGCAGGCCGGTGGATTTCATGGTGTCGTTGTTCATGCCTTCAAGCTTGACATGTAAAGTTTTACACTTCAAGTAAATTCGTTCGTAGAGGAAAAGGCGTGCAGAAAGCGGTGAAAATGGGGCTAAAAGTGACCCACACCTCAAAAATAGGGGTTTTAGATGACGTTTTATGACGGCGCTCTATGCTCAAGAACCACCCGCATACCGTCTTCCGGAGCTCAAAAACGTGAGACCCTAGAAGAGATACAGCCGCAGACGCACCCCGGCCTGAACGGGGTAGCGCTGAATGGGGTAGCAGAGTCAGAAAGGCGCAGCATGCAGACTAAACCCTCCATCATTGCCGTCGATATGGATGGCACCTTCCTCACGGACTCCAAAACGTTCGACACCGAACGTTTCTCGCGCATCCTATCCCGCCTGCAGGCGCAGGGAATTCACTTTGTCGTGGCGAGCGGAAATACCTACGCCAAACTGCAGGACTATATGCGCGGCTTTGAAGGGCGAGGTCTTATCTATATTGCTGAAAACGGTGCGTACCTTGCTGATGAGAGCGGTCAGCTTGCTGTGCATCCCTTTGAGGAAGAAGACGTGCCGCGCATCATTGAAGTAGTCCAGGGGCTAGATTACATCGGTCTGCTGGTCTGCACCACCGAAGGCATCTACCTGCCCAAGGACCGCTGTGACCAGATTGTGCACATGATTCGCGGCTATTTTGAAGACACCGGTCAGGAGCTCCCCGAAACCCTCACCCTGGAGGATTTTGCGGCGTTCTTCTTCCCCGGATCGGTCATGGTTGACTCTATTGAGGATTTTGAGGGCGCACCCATTAAGTTCCCGCTGCTGACCCCGCCGAAGCAGACGCAGCAGCTGAGCGTCTACCTGCGTGAGGTTCTTCCGCAGACCGTCACCCCGATGGTTAGTGGCTTCGGTGCCATTGACCTGGTGCGTACCGGCGTCAACAAGGCGACCGGTCTGAAGGACCTATGCGAGCGTCTGGACGCTGATCCGGCGGGTATCCTCGCCTTCGGTGACGGTGAGAACGACATGGAGATGCTCCGCTACGCGGGCTGGGGTGTTGCCATGTCTAACGCCCCGGAGGTTGTGCGAAATGTTGCTGACGAGGTGATTGGCTCGAATGAGGAACAGGCAGTTCTGGACTATCTGGAGCAACTCCTGGATCGTTTGGAAGCTTCCCAATAGGCGCTTCACACAGAGAGGCGCAGAAGCGTTTGCGGGCGGGGCGGTGCGGACCTGGATGAACCTTAGGTAAACATCGCCCTGAAATATTCTGGCAAGGTTGCTAGAAGCCCTTGCTGGTAACGAACAGCGCCCGTGAGCGCTGAATCTATCCGATAGAATTAACAGAATTAGTTTTGTACCCGTTTAAGGAGAGCATGATGGCGGGAAACCCGCTTCTGAATTCAATGACGAAGAACGTCACGCAGGGTGACTCTCGTTTCGGTCGCTTTGGCGCGCAGCCTCAGCAGGCCAACCAGCAGGCGCAGTATGGTCAGCAGCAGGCCTATGGCCAGTACGGGCAGCAGTCGTACGGTCAGTATGACCAGCAGGGCTACGGTCAGAACGCTTATGGCCAGCAGCAGTATGGTCAGCAGGCGCAGTACGGCCAGCCCCAGTACGGTCAGCAGCCCTATGGTCAGCAGTATGGCCAGACCCAGTACGGTCAGCAGGCACAGTACGGCCAGCCGTACGGCGAGGCTGACTACGGCGTAGCAGCCCCCACTTACTCGGAGCCCATCCCCGCCGGTGAGCGTCTGACCATGAACGATGTCATGGTTAAGACCGGCATCAACCTGGGCCTGGTCGCTGTCGGTGCCGCTGTTGCATGGTACATGCCGGTGCTACTGCTCCTGGGCATGGTGGGCGGTCTGGTCCTGGGTCTGGTGAACTCCTTCAAGAAGAAGGTTTCCCCGATTCTGGTCATGACCTACGCCTTCATGGAAGGTCTGCTGCTCGGCGGCCTGTCTGCTGTCGTGGATGCACGCTACCCCGGCGTGGCAATTCAGGCTGTTCTGGCAACCCTCGTGGTGGCAGGTACCACCCTGGCACTGTTTGCGAACGGCAAGCTGCGCGCAACTCCTAAGCTCAACAAGATCTTCATGATCGGCGTTATTGGTTACCTGGCGTACGGCCTCATCTCGATCCTGGGTGCGGGTATCTTCGGTTCTGCACTGGGTAGCGTGAGCCTCTTCGGTATTCCCCTGGGTCTGATTGTTGGCCTGTTCGCTGTTGCGCTGGCAACCTACTCGCTGCTGCTGGACTTCACGACCGTCTCCGAAGCTGTGGAGGCTGGTCTGCCCGAGCGTGAGTCCTGGCGCCTTGCATTCGGCCTGACCGCTTCTCTGGTCTGGCTGTACGTTGAGATCCTGCGTGTCCTCATGTACCTGGCAAGCATCTTTAGCAACGACTAAAGCTCACTATGGGGCGGTGGCGCCGTGATGGCGCCGCCGCCTTTGCCGCTTTACTCCCCCGGCGTATCGAGGCGCAGGGGAGGAACACAACAACATCACCACATACCGCCTTCGCTGGGACAGTTGAAGCTGTACCGCGCGGGCGCGACACCAATAACGATTTGGAGACACCGTGAAAGATACATCTGTTGCAGAAGAACATGTAGCCGAGGAGGAGCGTGGCTACCGGGTGCCTTTTGCTATGGAAGTTGCCGGTGCTTGGGCCTGGCGCATCATTATGATTGTCGGTGCCGGCTGGATTCTTTGGAATGGTCTGGCGCCCGTCTCCCTGTTGGTTATTTCTCTTCTGGTGGCTCTGCTCCTGGCGGCTCTGCTGAGTCCCGCCGTGATGCTTCTGCGTAAGAAGGGTATTCGTGCCGGTGGCGCGGCGGCTATCGCCGTGATCGGTATGATTCTGGCGCTCACCGGTATTATTTCGCTGACCGGTCAGCAGCTTCTGCGCGGTTTTGTGTCTATGGCTGATAAGGCGTTGCAGGGCTACCAGCAGCTCATTGCTTGGATGAAGGACCTCGGCTACGAGTTCGGTGCCGATCAGCTGAACCAGTTGCTGAATCAGGCAGAAAGCGCTGTCAGCAATAATCCCAGCTCCGTGTTGCACGGTGTGTCTCAGGTGGGTTCGACTGCGGCTGAGGTTGTGACCGGTACCCTGCTGACCCTGTTTACCCTGATTTTCTTCCTGATGGAGGGCGAGCGAATCTGGCTGTTTGTCACCCGCCTCTTCCCGAAGGATGCGCGTGCCGCTGTCAACGGTGCGGGTCGCGCGGGCTGGAAGTCCCTGGGCGCGTACGTTCGCGTTCAGATTCTGGTGGCGGCTATTGATGCTATCGGCATCGGTATTGGTGCCGCAATCCTGGGTGTTCCGCTGGTTATCCCGCTATGTGTGTTGCTCTTCCTCGGCTCCTTCATTCCGGTGCTTGGTGCCCTCGTTTCCGGTGCTGTGGCTGTGCTGCTGGCGCTGGTTGCCCTGGGCCCGGTGCAGGCGCTGATTATGATTGGTATTGTTCTGCTGGTTCAGCAGATCGAATCCCACCTTCTGCAACCGCTCATTATGGGTAAGGCTGTCTCGCTGCACCCGCTGGCGGTTACTTTCTCGGTGGCTGGTGGCTCCATAATTTTTGGTGCGGTGGGTGCTCTGTTCGCTGTGCCGACTCTGGCTGTGGTGAACGCGGTGGTGCGTTACCTGGCGAATCGTGGCTGGGAGAAGGAGGCGCCTCGTGAGGAGGAATTCCTCTTCCCGCATGAGCTGGAGCGCCGTAAGAAGGCTGAAGAGTCTGAAAAAGCGAAGGAAGCTAAAAACTCCGAAAGCTCTAAAGAATCGAAGGAATCTGAGAAGGCTTAGGGTCAGTTCATTGTGACTCACCGCGGGCTAGGCGCTCGCACATAACCTAGAACGGGGGCCGTTCTTGCACTATCTGCTGAGAGTGCGGGGACGTCCCCCTGCTTTATGCCGGTGCATCCTCTAAAATGGAGTGTGCACTGTGCCACCGCGCGCCTTTCTGTGTGTGGGGCTAGGCGCCGCCAGAATACGTACCGTCAGAATGGAAACCTCGTGAGCGTAGATCTCGACTCCCTGCCCGTGACCCTCACCGATATTGAACGTGCCGCAGAGCTGCTCGAAGGCGTTATTGAACGCACCCCCGTCGCTCATTCGCGTGCGCTGAGCCATCGCCTCGGCTCCGAGGTTTTCTTTAAGTGCGAGAACCTGCAGCGTGCCGGTTCTTTCAAGGTGCGCGGTGCGTACGTGCGCATGGCGAAGCTTTCCGAGGAGGAGAAGAAGCGCGGCGTCGTGGCGGCGAGTGCGGGTAACCACGCGCAGGGTGTGGCTTTGGCGGCTGACCGTCTGGGCATTAAGGCTCGTATTTACATGCCGCTGGGTGCGGCACTGCCGAAGATTACCGCGACCCGTGATCACGGCGCTGAGGTTGAGTTGCACGGCGTGACCGTGGATGAGGCTCTGGCGGAGGCGAAGCGTTACGCAGAAGAGACCGGTGCGGTGTTCGTGCATCCCTTCGACAATGAAGACATTATTGCCGGTCAGGGCACGATTGGTTTGGAGATCCTGGAGCAGGTTCCGGACGTTGACACCGTGATTGTGGGTGTTGGCGGAGGCGGTCTGCTGGCTGGTCTGTCGGCTGCTATCCGTGCGAAGGAGCAGGAGCTCGGTAAGAAGATCAAGATTATTGGTGTTCAGGCGGAGCACGCTGCGGCGTACCCGCTGTCTCTCGCTGCGGATGCTCTGGTACCGCTGAAGAAGGTTTCCACCATCGCTGACGGTATTGCGGTGGGCCGTCCCGGTCAGATGCCTTTCTCCATCATCAAGGAACTGGTGGACGATGTGGCGACCGTGAGCGAAGACGATATCGCTCGCGCCCTGATCTTCCTGATGGAACGTAACAAGCTTGTGGTGGAGCCTGCCGGTTCGGTGCCCGTGGCGGCGCTGATGAACGGCAAGCTGAAGGAAGAGTACGGCGACCTGGGTACGGTCGTGTGCGTGCTCTCCGGCGGCAATATTGACCCGATGCTGATGCTGAAGGTGATTCAGCGCGGTCTGTCTGCCGCTGGCCGCTACATGACCGTGAAGATGATGCTTTCTGACCGTCCGGGTGAGCTGGCGACCATTTCCCGCATCATCTCTGAGAATGACGCGAACGTGACCGGTGTGGACCACACCCGTGTGGGTGGCTCGCTCTCCATGGGTGACGTGTCGATTACGATTGATATGGAGACCAAGGGCGTGGAACATTGCCGTCAGGTGATTGCAGCTCTGGAGGATGAGGGTTTCAAGCCCATCATCGTCTACTAAGCCGATATGTTTTATCGGCCGGCGAGCGGTAATAGTTGCGCCTGAGCTTTATCGGCGGAGCGCAATTCAATAGACAAAAAACAGCGCGGGGTGCTGACCTTTTCGGTTCAGTACCCCGCACTGTTGCTATATGAGAGTCTGTCTTTTAGCCCTGGTAGGGGGTCACGGAGACAATCTTGGCGCTCAGTTCCTTACCGTTC
>NZ_CALJRY010000065.1 GCF_937976295.1 uncultured Rothia sp.
CCATCATCTAAGGAAGACCCCCGATGCAAGAACACCAGGAACACGAAGGCTTCCCCTTCACCGTCGAAGTCCTACAGCTCACCCGAAACCGAGAAATCGTCGGCAGATGCTTCCGCATCACATGCGAAACCTGCAAGCAGAGAAACACCAAAGCCGTTGAGTCACTCAACTCCCTGGTCCTCCAAGACGCATTTGAAGAGCTCTGCGAAGAAGCCAAACTCCACGCCAGCTCCCACGCCGACACCAACTACGCCGAATAACCCACCCACCCCAAGGACACACCACCATGAACCGCTACTACCCGATCGCAGCACCAGACCGAGACCTCACCATCAACGGAACCCCCATCCGCCACATCTACGACGCTGACCGCGTCTGGGTCCACAACGCTGACCTCGCAGACGCAATCGGAGCACTCGCCAAAGGCAGCCTCCTCACCGGCGTCTCAGCCAAATGGAAGCGCAAATGGCGCGAAGACCTCGGCGGCGGCAAAGCAGCCCGCGCCGCAACCTACCTGGTCACCGAAGGGCTTCTGCAGCGCTCCATAAGCATGAAGCGCGACAGCGACAGCTACCCGCGCCTTCGAGAAGCAATCGACCAGATCCGCACCATCGAAGCAGAACGCCGAACCCAACACGCCGAAGCACTCACCACCGCAGTGCCCGCCGCAGCACCCAAAGACGAACCAACGCTCCCTATGACGCTCACCGAGCCGCCGGCGCTCGCTGATGAAGCTGCCGAAGTGCCGCAGGAATCCGCAGAGGTGCTCGACCGAGTAGAAGAGGCAATGAAGAGCCTCGCCCCGTTTACGCCGGCCGCGCTGCGCAACGCAAACCTTGGCAAGCGTCAGCGTCAGGTACGCGAGCGCATGTCCCAAATCCAGCACCTGCTTGACCTCATGTATGAGGATTTGGTGGATGCCGCCATTGAGAAAGACATCACTAATTAGCAGGTTTCTGCTGATTCAGACCCAGATGTAGAGAGCAATGATCTACACTACTACCACCGCAAGGAGCCCCCCTCATGCCTTGGCTGAAAGTATCCGACACAGCCGCTCAGCATCGCATTGTGTGGCGAGCGCTAGAAATTCCTGGCGCGAGCATGCAGTCTATGTGGTCGCTGTTTGGTCAGGTGCTTGCTTTGGCTGTTGAGGCGGCGGCGTTCAAGACTGACTATGTTGTTGAGCGCGGCTCTATTCTGAAGTTCACCGGTACTCCGGATGCTGCACAGAAGTTCATCGCTGATGCGACGTTCTGTGGGTACCTTACCGGTGAGGTGCCGCTGGATGATGGGCGTATCGCCTATCGCCTGGTGGAGGATCAAGACTTGTTCCACATGCGTCTACGAGAGGAGATTGATTGGGAAAACAGGCGGCGTAACGACACCCGAAAAACTTCGTTGATTGTGCCTATTCGTGCTCGCGACGGCGATGCATGTCGTTGGTGCGGTCACGTCGTTTGGTGGGGGGACCGGAAGGGCGGCCGCGGCGCGACCTATGACCATTTGAATCCTGGAGTTCCTGCAGAAACTCCGGATGACATGGTCGTGGCGTGTCGAAGCTGCAACTCGTCCCGCAAGGACAATGCCGGTTGGGCGGTAGATCTTCTACCTGCCCCGGTGAAGCCGTATTTTAGTGCAAAGAGCGCGGCTTGGCTGACTGAGAATGGGGTGCCTACCAAGGCATCTGCTCCGTCAGATAAGCCGGTTGGTCGGTCGGTCGTGGCCACCTCGCAGGCTAGCGAGTTCTCCCGGAACCAGAACCAGGGCACTGGTGAAGGTTCGCAGGTTGATGAACCCTTGCCGGCGGTGCAGGCCAACAGCTCTTTGCCGACCATCAGTGCGCAGCAGATGATTGACGAATTCTCTGCGCAAATCGATGCAGCCGAACTTGCCCTCATCAACGAGCAAGCATCCGCTGCAGAGGTCGTTGAAGAGCCCACCCTGGTCTCCGGTGCACCGGAGACCAGGGGAGACTCCAACGGCCATTTCGTCGTACCCAAACCCTCATCTCACGAGCCCTCCCACGATTGGGAGGAATCTGGATCCGATTCAAATCAGGAGGGTGACGGATTCAAATCCGCCGGGTCGGGACGGGACGGGAACGGGCAGGGCACCGCTCGCGGTAGCGAGCAGAGTGCCCCCGTAACTGGCCCCTCCGCTGGGGCTCAATTACTCCGAATCGATTCAAATCAGGAGGGTGACGGATTCGGATATGCCGGGTCGGGTCGGGACGGGGAAGCCGTTAAAAACCTGACCACCTCTGAACCTAAACGCTCTCGTCATCGCCGAGCTCGAACCCGCCGAACCAGCAGGAGGTAGAAGCGTGAAAGCACAAGACTATTTGATGCTTACCGCTCGAAACGTAACTGAAGCTCAATTCCAATCAGCAATCATCACCCTGGCAACCCGCCTGGGATGGATGCACTACCACACCCATGACTCCCGCCGGTCGGTACCTGGTTTTCCTGACCTGGTACTCGTCCACCCCATCAAGAGGCGAACCATCTTCAGAGAATTGAAGACCATGAAGGGGCGAGTCTCCGCAGCACAAACCCAGTGGCTCGACGCGCTCGCTGCGGCTGGTCAAGATGCTGGAGTGTGGAGACCTGACATGTGGGCCGCAATTGTGAAGGAGCTGAGTCAATGACACAAGATCTTGATGAGATGCGCCGCCGGGTGCGTGCCATCCTGAATGTCCTAGCATTTGCTCATGTTCGAGCTGAGGACATGGGGGAATCAGCAGAGGCACTCGAAGATGCTCCGTTGGAAATGGCGTTGCTAGATCAGCTTCGGCAGGCTGTGGTTGAGCAGGGTACTGAGCACGGGCAGGGGGCTTCATCTGCTGGTTCGCGCTCGCCTTTGGATGTTGCGGCGTTGGATTTGTGGACTGCGGTGGGTCGGTCGGCTGCGGAGACTGCGACAGCTGTTGGGGTGCCGGCGGGGAAATCTCCATCTGACACTATGCGTGCTGTGCTCCCTCACCTCGCTCATGTAAGTCTTCCTGTTCTGGTCTGGATTGGTGAGGAGTGGAGCGAGTGGGTGTCCAAGATTCGGGAGCACCTGCAACCAGTCAGACGAACGCCGATAGACCGCGTGTGTCCTGTCTGCCATCAGAAGCTTCGAATCTGTCGAGATGAATTCGGGGCGACGGTACAGAAGCCTTGCCTGATTGCTGTTTGGGACATCGAGGGGGAGCAGGTTCAGCGTGTCGAGTGCTCGGCCTGTTCTGCAATCTGGCCGCGTGCTTTCCTTTGGAATCTGCTGTCTGCGGATGAGGAGGAGGAGACACTGGCGAAGCTGTCCTCTGGTGGGTGACGCCGGTGGTTGCACAAGGGGGGATGATGACGCTAGACTA
>NZ_CALJRY010000066.1 GCF_937976295.1 uncultured Rothia sp.
TAGGCTTCCTTGGTGAGCTGACCGGCGGGCGAGGTGGAGTGGCGCAGCTCCTCAATTTCGATAACCACGTTCGCACCGATCTCGCCGGTAATGTACACGCGGCGGCCGAGCATATTGCCCTCACCGATGCGGTCATCCTTGGCGGTGCCTTCGGTGATGCGCAGGTCGTAAATCTTGTTTTCAATGTAGTAGCCGTACAGGGACGCGGCCTTCTCCGGCGGGTTGTAGGAGACGGGCGCGACCATGCGGGTACCGCGCGCATTGCGGCTGATGTACCAGTTGGCGGCTTCGTCGGCACCTGCGGCACCGCTGACGGTGCCAGCCCAGCTGGATCCTTCCGCTTCGCATCCGACGAAGACGTTATGCGCCCACTCAACAATCCAGCCGTGACCCGCGTTGGAGCGGGCGGTGCAGCCGATGAACATGTTGCGTTCACCCTGCACGATCCAGCCTGCGCCGGCGTGGCGGGTGGCAGGCTCGTAGAGGGCGTTTTTGTTGCTGGTGCGGTGGTTGCTGTTGCTGGAGCAGCTCTCAAATTTCGCCTGCGCCGCGTACACTTCGATACCGGCGTAGGAGCCGCCGCTGAGGTTCGCTTCGGCAACGTCTACGCCGCGCAGCTTGTTGTCTGCCGCGCCGGAGTTCTGGCCTTCGTTGGGGCGGCGGGGGTGGCCGACGGGCTTGCCGAGTAGCAGGCCCTGGTTGAGGGTGTGGCGGGTGGTCACGTCGTCAATTTTCATGCCCTGGTCGTCGAGGCCGAGTACGGCAACGCCGATGGCGGTGTCCCAGACTTCCACGCCGGCGATAACGGGCACGATGTCCGGCTCGTTGAGCTGGTCGCCGGTCAGGTGGGTGTGGAAGATGACGCCGGCGACGTTGTTCAGCGGGGCGGTGTGCGCGTCGAGCGGGTAGCTGCTGATGGGGGTGTTGGCGGCGTTGGTGCGGATGTGCAGGTTGCGTACGCCCATGCGCATGGGCTTGTTGGCGTTGTAGTTGCCGTAGACGGGGGTGGTGTAGCTGCCGACGTGGAACACGCCGGTGTATTCGGTGTGGCCGTCGGTGGTGGTGGGAATGGCGCGGTCGGAGTGGGCGATGACGACGGTTGAGGAGCCGTAGCCGAAGATTTCGACGCGGTGTTTGATGTCGATGAAGGGGTAGGAGACGCGGTAGATGCCGCGGGGTAGTTCTACGGATCCGCCGCCGCGTGCGGCGACGTCGTCGACTGCTTTTTGGATGGCTGCGGTGGAGTCTTTGGCACCGGTGGGGTCTGCGCCGTAGTTGATGGCGTTGATGCTCATGGGCGTATCGGGCATGAGGGGCTCAATTCTTTCGATGGGTACCGCGTTCGGTGCTGAAGGCGGCGTGGTGAGTGAATTGAGTGAATACGGCTGTATGCGGTGAACACGGTGCTGCGTGGGTGCGGCGCAGAAGTTGAGTGTGTTTCCGCAGGTGCGTTAGGTGTTTTGAGTCTGCGCACCGGTAGACCTGTTCCTGCTCAAGGGTACCGCATTGGGCGTGTGGAGGCGACGACCGGGCGCTGTGATGCCCGCTCCCCTGCCCTGTTTTTCTACGGTTTTTCGGCTGTTTTGTGGGCGGGTTAAACGCCGAGGGGCGGGGATTACTCCCCGCCCCTCAAGCCTAACCATCTTTAGCTATGAACTTCTGCGGTCAGCTCTCCCCTACATGGCTAGCTTTAGTACCAAGTAACAGGCCTCGCACCAACGCGTGACCGTCCCCGAAAATGGGGAGAAGGAATATGACGTGGGTAAGATACCACCAATGAAGCCCGTAATTGACAGGTAACGCCCACAGGATTGCCCCTGCCACAATACAGGCACCCGGTCCAGCAACTGCAACAGCTGCTACTTGTCGGCCCGTCATGTAACCGTGTGGATGCAAGCTCACCCGTAAAGGCGTAATTTCAAGTGAAAC
>NZ_CALJRY010000067.1 GCF_937976295.1 uncultured Rothia sp.
TAGGAGGAGTAGGTGATCATAATGCCGAAGCCGATGGACAGCGAGAAGAAAATCTGGCCATAAGCTGCAACCCACACATCCGGGTTAGCCAAGGAGTCCCAGCTGGGGGTGAACAGAGCATTCAGACCGTCCACAGCACCGGGCAGGGTCAGCGAGTAAATCACCAGGCCAACGAACATGACCAGCAGCAGCGGGATGAAGATGATGTTGGCTGCGCCCACGCCCTTCTGAACACCCAGAGCCATCACGGTAAGCAGGACGCCCCACACCAGAACCATAGGAATCAGGACGTTCAGGTTGAAGTCTAGGGAGACACCGGGGTTATCTGCGACCTTCAGGAACTCGCCCTGGAAGAACGCCTTCGGGTTATCGCCCCACTCGTTCGTAAACGAGAAAACGGTATAGCGCAGAGCCCACGCCACAATAGCGGCGTAGTAGATAGCGATGACGAAGTTAATACCCATGTGCCACCAGCCGATGAACTCGGTCTTACGGTTCAGACGGCGGAAAGCCAGCGGGGACGACGCACGCGCACGGTGACCGATCGCGTAGTCAAAGAACAGGAAGGTCAGACCGGCGGTCAGCAAAGCGACAATGTAGGGAATCATGAAGGCGCCGCCGCCGTTATCAAATGCGATGTAGGGGAAACGCCAAATATTGCCCAGACCAACAGCAGAACCGATGGCGGCAAAGATAAAGACGCGACGGCTGGAGAAGCCTTCGCGCTTCGTGGGTGCCTTAGGGGTAGATGCTCCCATAGTTGTAAACCTCGAATGTGTGGGGACGCGGATGGTTGGTGCGAGAATAACCCGTCGGGGTGGTTGGGTTCTGCTCGCGTCCAGAAATAGTAAACGGCTCTCCAACACGGGTTGGGCGTGGGAGCCGTCAAACGCCTGAGGGGCGGATGTGCGCCTCAGGCATGCCTATAAGGATTACCTTAAAAGCATATGGCGGTCAAGGAGACCCCAGCATGCGGAAGCTTTCGGAGGGTGAGAGCAGCCCCAAACCACCTCAAAAACCGGCACCGACTAGCCATAATACAGAAAACCCCCGCCGAATCCGGGCAGATTCAGCGGGGGTTTTGAAGTATGAGACGCATCAGCACTTACGCCGGTGCACACGCTACCCGGTGAGGCGATTTAGCCTTCGCGGTGAACCACAGCGTGAGCGAAGGACTCCAACGCAGCCTTCGCGGTGGACTCGGGCAGCGGAGCAATCGCAGCGATCGCGCGGTCCGCCCAATCGTAGGCGATCTGCCATGCTTCCTGGGTGACCGGGTGGGCGGCGAGCGCCTCCACGGCTGCATCCAGTGCCTCGTCGGAGCTCAGGTCGGCATCCAGCAGGGCGCGAACAGCAATAGCGGATTCGTCGCCGGCAGCTACCGCACGGTCCAGCAGGATGGTCGGCAGGGTCGGCACGCCCTCGCGTAGGTCGGTGCCGCGGGTCTTACCGCTGGTCTTGCCGTCGCTCACAATGTCGATAACGTCGTCAGCCAGCTGGAATGCCACGCCGACCAGTTCGCCGTACGCCTTGACCATGGAGATGACCTCTTCGGAAGCACCCGAAAGCAGGGAACCGTACTCGCCGGCTGCGGCGATCAGGGAGCCGGTCTTACCCTCAATGACGGCAATGTAGTGGTCGAGCAGGTCCTGACCCTCGCGGGGGCCGGTGGTTTCGAAGAGCTGGCCGAGCACCAGACGCTCGAAGGTCTGGGCCTGAATCTTCATGGGGCGGGTACCCAGCTCGGACACCAGCAAGGATGCGCGGGAGAAAATCAGGTCGCCGGTCAGAATCGCGACGGAGTTGCCCCAAATCATCTGGGCGCTGTCTACGCCGCGGCGCTTGGGCGCATCGTCCATGACGTCGTCGTGGTAGAGGGTTGCCAGGTGGGTCAGCTCAACGACCACGGCGGCTTCGATGACATCATCGTTGATTTCGCCGTCGACGGCTGCGCAGAGCAACGCCAGCAGGGGGCGCACGCGCTTGCCGCCCGCGGAGAGCAGGTGGCGGGAGGCGACATCCGCCAGGTGGTCGGTCTGGGCAATCGCCTCTGCCAGGCGCTCCTCAATACGCGCGAGGGAGGAAAGAATCTGCGGACCCAGCTTGGGGTCTGCGGCGATGAGTTCGAAGCCTGCGGGAAGCTTCAGGTCGAGGTCTCCCAGCAGGTCGGTTGCGGCGATGGGCTGCTCTGCGTTGCTCACGGTGCCTTCTATCTTCTTGGTGTTGGTGTCTTCAGCGATGTTAGTGTCTTCGGTGGTGTGTGAACGCGGTGTTTAGGCGTTAGGTGCTTCGGGCTTGAAACCGCGGTGAATCGCGACGATACCGCCGGTGAGGTTGCGGTACTGTACGGAGGTGAAGCCCGCCTCCTTGAACTTCTGCGCCAGTTCCTGCTGGTTGGGCCAGGCAATGATGGACTCGGCGAGGTATTCGTAGGATTCGGGGTTGGAGGAGATTGCGCGGGCAATCGGCGGGATTGCCTTCATGATGTAGTTCTTGTAGACCGCGCCGAAGGGGGCGAAGGTCGGGGTGGAGAACTCGAGGATGACGATGCGTCCGCCGGGCTTGAGTACGCGGTAGATTTCGCTCAGTGCCTTGGGATAGTTGGCGACGTTGCGCAGGCCGTAGGACATGGTCACTGCGTCGAAGGTTTCGTCGTCGAAGGGTAGGGCGGTGACGTCTGCCTGCACGAAGGTCATGTCGGGGCGACGGCGGCGGCCCACGTCGAGCATGCCTTCGGAGAGGTCTGCTGCGATGACGTCCACGCCGGCGTCGGCGAAAGGTTCGGAGGAGACACCGGTGCCTGCGGCTACGTCCAGCACTTTCTGGCCGGGGTGCGCGTCGACGGCTGCGACTGCCTGCTTGCGCCAGTAGATGTGCTGGCCGAGGGAGAGGATGCCGTTCATGAGGTCGTAGCGTTCGGCTACGGTATCGAACATGGCGGCGATGTCGCCGGTTTTCTTGTCTAGGGTTGCGCGGGTTGCGCGGGTGTTCTTCTCTGCGTTCACGCTCTCAATTGTGGCATGGAGGTTAGGGGATTCGATAGTTGGGTGAACCGTAGTTGCATCATGTGGCGCATTAAGGGGCGTGCCGGGATGGTTTTTGAGTCGTTTAGACGGGGTTTTATTCAGTGTTTGAGGGTGAAATTATGCATATTCAGCAAAAATTTATGAATATTTATGTAAATGCTTGCATTTTTTAACATGGGGGCGCACAATAGACCGTAGATTTCATAGAACACCCCTCACACAGGAGCACATCATGAACACCGCAATCTTCAAGAAGGCATCCCTTAAGCCCCTCGCACTGCTGGCAGTCCTGCCCCTGGCACTGACCGGCTGCGTCTCCACCGCCAACGAGAACACCGACCCCAACGGCGAGGTCAGCCTCGTCAAGTCCGGCACCCTCAGCGTCTGCACCAACACCCCCTACAAGCCCTTCGAATACGAAGAAAACGGCACTATCGTCGGCCTGGATGCAGACATCGCCAACGCTATCGCCTCCGACCTGGGCGTGAAGGCTCAGCTGACCTCCATCAGCTTCGAGGGCCTGGACTCCGGCACCGCTCTGGCCACCGGTCAGTGCGATATCGCCCTGGCGGGTATCGGCGTGACCGATGAACGTAAGAGCAAGATGGAATTCACCACCGTCTACTTCGACGACAACCTGGCAATCCTGGTTCCCAAGGGCTCCTCCATCACCTCCGCCGCAGATCTGAAGGGCGTAAGTGTTGGTGTGCAGCAGGCAACCAGCGGTGAAACCTACGCCACGGAAAACGGTGCAGAGGTCATCCAGTTCGAAGATACCTCCCTCATGTTCTCCGCTCTGAAGACCGGTCAGGTTAAGGCGGTCGCCGCAAACCTCTCCGTGATTTCCGAGGCACTGACCAACGACCCGGACTCCTTCAAGATCGCCTACCAGGATTCTGAGAACACCGAGCAGATTGCCGCAGCAGTTTCCTCCAACAACAAGGCACTGCTGGCCAAGGCAAACGCCACCATCGCCCGGCTCAAGGAAACCGGCGAACTCGACCAGATGAAGGCTAAGTGGGTTGGCACCACTTCCTCCACTTCCGCGAGCGCCTCTTCCTCCGCCTCCGCGAGCTCCGCTTCCTAAGCGTCTAGCCGGTTAGCCTCTCCCCCAATTCAGGAGTACCCTTATTACTTTTGGGTTGGGGGACTCTCCGGCCTCCATCCTTGTGAGCGTATACAACGCTCTTGACCGAACAGCACACGGATAAGAAAGCGCATGTCCTCTAAACTCTCACCCCGCCAGAAGCAGAAGCTCTTCCGCTACGCACAGTACGCCCTTCTGGCAGTTATCGCCCTGGCAGCCATTCTTCTGGCTGACTGGAAGACCCTCAGCCAGCAGGTATTCAACCTGGACGTTGCGGCTCAGCAGTTCCCCGACGTCATCACCGTGGCGTTGAAGAACACTCTGCTGTACACCTCCCTAGGCTTCGCTGTGGGCCTCTCCGGCGGCCTGCTGCTGGCGCTCATGCGTATTTCGTCCATCGCCCCTTACCGTTGGATTGCGACCCTGTACGTGGAGCTTTTCCGCGGTATCCCGGCGCTGCTGGTCTTCTTCGCGTTCGGTTACGGTATTCCCCTGGCGTTCAAGATCCGCTTCGTGGATAACCTGATTCCGGTGACCCTGTCCCTGGGTATGGTTTCGGCCGCCTACATTAGCGAGGTTCTGCGTGCGGGCCTGCAGGCGATCCCGAAGGGCCAGATGGAGGCGGCACGCTCCTTGGGTATGTCCCACACTCGCGCGATGATTTCAATCATTATTCCTCAGGCGTTCCGCGTGGTTCTGCCCCCGCTGACCAACGAGGTTATCCTGCTGACCAAGGACTCCTCCCTCGTGTACCTGCTGGGCGTGACGGTTTCTCAGTACGAGCTGGCAAAGTTCGGTCGTGAGGGCCTGACCGCCGCTAACGCGGGCCTGACTCCCCTGGTGGTTGCGGGTCTGTGCTACCTGATTATCACTGTTCCGCTGGGCCAGCTCTCCGCATACTTTGAGCGCCGCACCCAGCTTGCGGGCCGCAAGTAAGCGCAACGACAGATACGGATTACGGAAGATACTATGACTGCTTCAACTTCATCCATGGCCGCCTCCTCGGTGCGCATTTCTAACCTGCACAAGTCCTACGGCAAGGTTCAGGTTCTCAAGGGCATTGACATGCATGTTGACCCGGGCGAAGTCGTGTGCCTTATCGGCCCTTCGGGTTCCGGTAAGTCCACCCTGCTGCGTTGCGTGAACCTGCTGGAGGAGCCGAACGACGGCACCATCATGGTGGGCGATACCGAGGTCACCGACCCGGACGTAGACATTAACCGCGTGCGTACCCACATGGGTATGGTGTTCCAGCAGTTCAACCTGTTCGGTCACCTGAACATTCTGGATAACTGCACGATCGCTCAGATTAAGGTTCTGGGCCGTTCCAAGGAGGAGGCGGAGGCGGTTGCCCGCGAGCAGCTCGCCAAGGTTGGTCTGGAGGGCAAGGAAGACCGCTTCCCGGCTCAGCTATCCGGCGGCCAGCAGCAGCGTGTGGCTATTGCGCGTGCACTGTCCATGCACCCGGACCTGATGCTTTTCGATGAGCCGACCAGTGCGCTCGACCCGGAGATGGTCGGCGAGGTTCTGAGCATTATGCGCAACCTTGCTGATGAGGGCATGACCATGATCGTGGTGACTCACGAGATGGCGTTCGCCCGCGAGGTCGCCGATAAGGTTGTCTTCATGGCCGATGGTGTGGTCGTGGAGGAGGGCCCCGCCGATCAGGTGATTGGCAACCCCCAGCACAAACGTACTCAGGCTTTCTTGGCGCGCGTGCTCGATCCGACCCACGCCGTAGTAGACTAGTACTAGCTCTTGAAAAACGTAGCGGGCGGTGCTGTACGAAACATTCTGTTTCGCGCAGCACCGCCCGCTTTTTAATGCTCTAGTTCGCGGCTACTTCGGTTCTAGAAGATGCGGCGGCGAGCTAATGTTGTGAGGTCGGGGTTTAGACCTCTTCGACGTCAATATTGACCTTGGGTTCGGGGTGCGATTCACCGGTCAGCATGGTCACCAGCAGGGTGGAGTCCTTCACTGCACGCAGGGAGTGCAGCAGCTTGGCGGTCACGTGAATCGGCTTGCCGGGCACCAGAGTAATATCGCGGTCCTTCACATGGAAGATAACCTCGCCCTTGAGCACCTGCACGAAGATGGGGTGCACGCTGTGGTGCTCGTGCCAGGACTGGCCCGCAGCCAGTTCCATGAGGGTCAGGTTGCCGCCGTCGGCATCAACGATCTTGCGAGCCTGGGGCTTATCTTCAAAGGGGGTCAGCGCTTCGGTGAGCTGGGGAAATACGAGGACGCGGCCTTCATGGGTACCTGCCATGGTACAAACCTTTCTTGTCAGGGATGAGTGAAAGGGGGTGCGCAACCCCCTCCCTAATATTGGTATTAAAAATACTAAATTTCTTATATTGTATTCCCCTCCCCGCACCGGGACAATGCCTCAGCTCACACCGAGCTAAAACACCCCGCGCAGGGAGGGGAACAGCATTTACTGGTAACTCCACACCTTCGAATAGGCGGAGCGATTACTATTTCGCGGACGCAACAGGTTCACCATCAACGCGGTCGTACCAAAGCTCACCGCAATAATCATGCAGGTCGCAGCGGTAAACGCACCACCGGGAATCGGCGCAAAAATCGCAATCAGGTACAGGATGACCGCGCAGAACGACAGGAACAGCGTCGCAATCGTCATCAACGGCACCAGCACCAAACCACCGCGCGCCGGCACCGCAAAATCTGCCGGACGCACATAACGCAGCACGCCCATACCCACAACCGTCCAGATAGCGGTGACCAGGATAGCGGTCACCACATCCGCCGGGCGGTGCCAACCATTAATAATCGTGGAGGCACCCGTCAGGCAGGTCGCCAACGCCGCGCAGAGAGCCACCGTGGGTCGCAAGAAACGAGGCGCCGCCAAGAAGAGCGCCGCGCCAGCCGCCGCCGCGAAGGTCGTGTGGCCGCTGGGCGCCGAATTGCTCAGCGCCTCCTGAACACCCAGGTCGGGCTTCACAATCAGATAGTGCTTGAGCAGATACGTACTCGTCACCGCCGCAGCCCCGACCAGCACACCAATCAGCGAGGGCAGGAACCGGTGCTTCCAAATCAGCACCGCCACCAGACCCAAGACGGCAATCACGCCGACAGCCGCAGGAAGAGAATCCAGCGCGGTCAGGGTCGGACCGCGGTAGCTCTTGAACTGGTTTGCGTACTCGGTGTACGCCTGCTCATCAACCTGCTGGCCGGTCGCCGTGTAAATAAAGAAAGCAAACGCGCCGTAGAGCGACAGCCCCAAGAACAGCAACGCCATCACGTGACGCATCAAAATGCCGGTACTCGGAAGATGGTGCCTCTGCTCTTCACCGGAACGATCCACCGGGCGGCCTGAGGCATCCACTGGAACCTGACCAGTCTGAACATAGGCACCGTTCGGGTAGGCGGCGGCAGGATACGCCTCGGGAGGATAAGCCACCGGCTGCGGAGGCGCCTGCGGGGGCATCTGCGGAGGAAGCGGCTGCTGCGCACTCATCTGAGGCGCACCCATCTGATTGTTCAGCGGAAAACCGCTCACCGGAGGCTTCGGCGGATCAAGACGGCGAGTAGCCTGCATCGGCTCATCCGCACTGTAGTTCCCGTAGGAAGCGCGTTCCTGCGGCGAGGGAATCGTCTCAGGAATCTTAATCGGGGCGCGGTAGGCGCGCGGCAGAGGACGGGTCGCACCAATAACCTCTGAGGTGTCGGGATGCGAAGAAATAACTTCGGTATTCGCGGATTCAGCGTTCGCGGAACCGGTATTCATGGAACCTGCAGGCGCAGTTTTGTTAGCCGGCGAGGAACCGTAATCCGTCAGAACTTTCGTACGGTCATCACTGTGCGCAGCGGCATGGGTAGCCGTTTCGTGGGAGGTGAGCACCTGGGTAGCGTCCTGATAATCGGAGAGAACCGCAGTCGGGTCCTGATAATCGGAGAGCACCGCAGTCTCATCAGAGGAAAACACCGTAGTGGGTGCGTTATCGTCAACGGCTGCATGCACGTCAGCGGGGTGAAGCACACTGGTAGCATCGAGGTTTTCGGAGCTCTCCCAACCGGAGTTTCCCGAACCCGATGTATTTGCCGGTGTTTTCTTCTTCATAACCCTTCGCACCTTCTTGCCCTCATGTCTGTTAGCCATGCCCGAGCCCGCCGATGCCAGCCCCTCAAAGCGGCAACCCCCAAGCTGCCGTTTTATGCGAGGCACCGTCCGAGTTCTCGGGCGAATAACTACCTACTATTCCAGGTTAAGCTATGAAAAACTAAAGTTTTTTCGACCACAACCTGAGAGTTTCCAGAGAATGCGTGACAGGGCGCGAGCGCACCCGCCCGCCCCCAGAATGCTATGGTGAGCTCATAGCGCATCGAAGAAGGGCAGATACCTTGAACACCAGCATGAGCGTGCCGCCTCTCGGCTACGGTTTTCATCTCACGAACACTCCGCTACCACCTCTGCAGGAGGTTCTGGAGAACCTGTTCACGGTCGAAATTCCGATGACGGTCACTTTCCGCGGGGTCAATAGCCGCCAGAGCGCGCTGATTCGTGGCCCGCATGGCTGGGGCGAGTTTGCGCCCTTCCTCGAGTACGGCGCGCAGGAGTCTGCCGCGTGGCTTGCTTGCGCGCTGGAGGCGGCGTGGTTGCCCGCCCCGGAACCGGTGCGTACGCGCATCCCGCTGAACGCAACCCTGCCCGCGGTACCGGCGGAGCGTGTTCCGCAGGTGCTCGCCAAGTACGAGGGTGAGATTCAGGAACTCAAAATCAAGGTGGCTGAGAAGGGTCAGAGCCTCGCCGACGATATTGCGCGTGTGGCGGCGGCGCGAGATGCCCTCCCGAATGCCCGTCTGAAGGTGGACGCGAACATGGGTTACACCCTCGGCGGCGCCCTTGAGGCGCTGCGCAAGCTCTGCGAGTACGGCATTGTGTACGCCGAGCAGCCGGTGGCATCCATTAAGGACATGGCGGCGCTCCGCTTTGCCATCGCCAAGGAGGGGCTGCCCGTCCGCATTGCCGCAGACGAGTCGATTCGTAAGGCGGAAGACCCGCTGAAGGTGGCCCGCGCGAACGCCGCGGACCTGATGGTTATTAAGGCGGCACCGCTGGGCGGTGTACGTCGTGCGCTCGCGCTGGTGGAGCAGGCGCAGCTTCCGGCGGTAGTTTCTTCTGCGCTGGAGTCTTCGGTGGGCATTGCCACCGGCGCCTCTCTGGCGGCTTCCCTACCGACGTTGAGGTACGGGTGCGGTCTGGGCACGGTCTCCCTCATGGCCGAGGATGTCACCGATGAGCCGCTCATCGCCCGCGACGGGTTCATGGACCTGCGCGCCATCACCCCCAGCCCGCAGCGCCTGGAGCGTCTTGCCACCGATGAGCAGACCCACCAGTGGTGGGCTGAGCGCGTCACCGCCTGCTACCGGGTACTGGAACGCGCCTCCGGGCTGTGAAGACTGCAGCTATCAAGGTTGCCCCTGTGAAGGGTAACCATAACTGAACGAACAACCTTACGGCATTAGAATGGTACGGTGACTGAAAACCGCTCAACCCCCGCCATGCTGACCGCAGTATCCGTGCTCGATTCGCTGATTCGTGCCGGTATGCGGCATGTTGTCGTGTCTCCGGGATCCCGTAGCGCACCTCTTGCGTACGCTATTGCCGCCGCCGCTGAAGCCGGCGCGCTCATTGCGCACGTGCGCGTGGACGAGCGAAGTGCAGCCTTTACCGCCCTGGGTATTGCCAAGGCATCCGGTCAGCCGGTGGGCCTGGTGTGCACCTCCGGCACGGCCCTGGGCGAGTACATGCCCGCCGTCATGGAGGCATACCACGCCGGCGTGCCCCTGGCGGTGCTCAGCGCTGACCGCCCGGAGCGTCTACGCGGTAGCGGCGTGAATCAGACGACCCGCCAGGCGAGTTTCTTCCATCCTTTTGTGCGCGCTGAAGCTGATCTGACCTCCTACCCCGAGCAGGTGGAGGGTGAGCAGACTCAGGCTTTTGCCGCCTGCCTGAATGCGCTGACCGGTCGTAGCGCCGAGCACTGGCGCAAGCAGTCGACGGAGCCGATTGGCCCGGTGCACCTGAACATTTGCTTCGATACGCCGCTGACCCCCTCGGGCCGCTTTGCGCAGATGCTGCCGCAGTGGGCGCAGAGCCTGCTGGAGGATTACGACCCGCAGGCTGAGGGCCGCGCCCGCGCCGCTCGCGCTGAGGGTTCCGGACTCTCTAGCGCCGAGCAGCGTTGGCTCCTGGATTCTTTGGAGGCGCAGGCTGACCTGGCGGAGTTCACCCCGGCGCACCGCACCGTGGTGGTTGCCGCTGACGGTGCCGGCGAGTTTGCGGCGGAGTTCGCGCGCGTGCTGAACCTACCGCTGTTTGCCGAACCTTCCTCCGAGGCGCGCCACGGCGTGACCTCCATTCCTCACTACCCGCAGCTACTCGCTGATGGTTCGTTCGCCCCCGCCGCCCAGATTGAGCGGGTGGTCCTCTTCGGGCACCCGACGCTCTCGCGCCCGATTACGGCGCTACTGGAACGCGAAGATATTCAGTGCGCGTTCTACGCCCCGCGCCGCGCCAGCTGGTACGAGCCGGGCGCTCGCTCCTTCGTGGAACTGTCGACCCCGCGCGAGCTCGCCGAGTTTGCGTGCGCATCCTCTGTTGCCGCCGGTGAGCTGGTGGCCGGTGAGCTGGTGGACGAGCTGAGCTGGCTAGAGCAGTGGGTTACCCCGGCACGCAAGCTACAGGATGAGTGTCTGCGTACCATTGCCGCCTACGAACACCCCGGCGCCGAGAGCACGGTTGACTACACCGATTACCGCAACCGCACCGCCGGCCGCTCCTACGCCCGCCGCGTCTGGCAGGATGCGGTGGCCCAGCGCCGCCTCATGGTGCTGGGCTCCTCGAACCTGGTGCGTGATTTGGATGCGGCAGCCCCCGCCCTGGGCGAGCCCGCCCCCGCGCGCGTGTTTGCTAACCGCGGTCTTGCCGGTATTGACGGCACGATTGCGACCGCTATTGGTGTGTCCCTGTCGGGCTACTACCCTGCGGGCGTGGATGAGAACTCCCGCCCGGTCATTGGTGGTGCCGCCCTGCCGGTGACCCTACTGTGCGGTGACCTGACCTTCCAGCACGATGTGTCGTCGCTGAACCTGCCGAATACTGAGCTTCTGCCCGAACTGCGCGTTGAGGTCTTTGACGATGCCGGCGGCGGTATTTTCACGGTCCTTGAACACGGCGATATAGCTCGTCAGGAGCAGTTCACCGCCGCTGTGGATCGTTTCTTCACGGTGGCTGCCGCCCCGAATACTGATTTGGCGCGCATGGCTGCCGGTTTTGGTACCGAATCGGGTGTTGAGGTGCGTATTCACACACCCTAAAGCCGTTTCTAAAGGTTGCAGGCTATGCCCCGTGCGCGGGGTTGACCGATATACTGAAAATTACCTGTGCCGTAGCCTTCCGTGGCTAAAAGTTAGCCGGTTGTAGCGGTTTCACTCGCCGCTGCCTTCGCGTGTTCCTGCGCGCCTGCTGACGCAAGGCACCCTATCTATCATGTATTGACATTCACGCTCTCGCCGCTGATGCGCACCGCACGCAACCGGAGGTTTTACCCCGGTGAGCTGAGTGCAAGCGGCGGGCGTCGCACCCAAGGATTCTCATGAGCTCACTCGATATTATTGTTGCCGTCCCCTCCGGAGCCGGTTGGGTTCCCGTACACGCCATGGCGGAGCTTCTCGCCCGCTACACCGGCGGTACCGTACACACCGTGGATGTGGGTGCATCCCTCAGCAAGGAGACGAAGCTTCTGGCGCGTCTGCCCCGCCTTAAGGGCGGCTCGAAGCGCTGCCTGGTGATTGCTTCTGATCCCGGTCAGCTGTACGCCATTTCGCAGCGTTCCTTCGCGTTCCGCCGTTACGGCGCGATTTACGGCTGGGTGATTGATAGCTTCTGGGATGACCGTATTCCCGCGGTGGCTAAGTCTTCCACCTACGATCGTATTTTCGTTGCGGACGTTGACGACGTTCAGCCCTGGACCGTTGCGGGTGTGAAGACCCCCGGCGTTCTGCCCTGGGGTGCGGACGTGTGGAGTGCTTTCTCTGATCGACTGGCTGCGCTGGAGTCGAAGAGCACCGACCTGCTGCGTGTGGGCCGTCAGCCCGCCGCCTACGAAGATGACGAGGCGACCGCCGCACTCGCCGCTGAGCTGGGTCTGAGCTTTGAGGGCCGCCCGCCCTTCGGCGCGAACGACCGTGAGTCAGCTCAGCACCTGCAGGATTCACTGAACCGCGCGAAGTTCCTGCTGGCGTTCTCTACCTCGGTCAGCCCGGCACCGTACACTCACCCGACCAAGGAGTACATTACCGGTCGTTGGACCGATGCGCTGGCTTCGGGCGTGACCGTGGTCGGCAAGGTCCCGAACACCACCACCGTACGTGACATCCTCTGGGACGGCGCAACCATCGATATTGATCACGCGGATGCACGCGCGGGCCTCGCGCAGGTTGCCGAGGCCGCCTCCCGCTGGACCCCGGCGCAGGGTGAGCAGCAGATTCGTCAGGCGCTGCAGCATCTGGATTGGCGTCACCGTTTTGTGCAGCTGTGCGAGGCGATGGGCGAGGTCCCGGCTTCTTTGACGGCTGATTGCGAGGCAATGCGAGCCCAGTACGTTCAGCACTAAATACGTGCCCTAAGGGTTCGGGCATATAAAAGGTGAGGGCTGGTTTCTACCGTAGAAACCAGCCCTCACCTGCATTTATGCTCCATAAGGCATATTGCATATGGGGTTTAGTACGAAGCCTGACCCAGAGTAATCGGACCCGTGAAACCACTGGTATCCGGGTGCTCCGCATCCAGGTACGCCGCCACCGGCGCGTTCTCAAGCTGAGCCAAACGATCCAGCAGGAAACGAGTAGCACCCGGTGCGTACGGCAGCTTATACATTGCCGCGGTCGTCGCCTCGTCATCACGATCCAAAGTGGAAGCACGAATCGACTCAATAGCGGTCACCATGGTGTTGCGTTCACGCTCCACGAAGGTGCGGTCCACCGGCTCACCATTACCGGGCACGAACACACGGTAACGATCAAATTCGAGCACCGCACCGAGGGTATCAATCCAACGGTCGGGGAAAGAATCCTCAAAGTAGGGGTCGGTACCCTCTTCAATCAGACCGCCCATGAAGAGCACATCTTCAATACCGACCAGGATGTCACCGTCGGTGTGGCCGGGACCCATGTACATCAGGGTTGCGCTACGCTCACCCAGGTCAATGGGGGTGAAGGTAATGCCGTCACCGCTATTGGCGACCAGGCGGTTGGGAACAACAATATCGGTAGCTGCACCCTGGTGGTGCGCCATTTCCGGTTCGAGCGTCTCGACGTAGGGACGCTGCGCCTCACCGTATTTACGAATTGCACGCGCGGCGCGAGGATGCGCCCAGAATTCTTCGACACCCATTGCCGCGAAAACATCATTACCGAAGAAACGCTCATAGTGTCCGTGAGTGTTCACGACGGTGATGGGAAGGCGCGTGAGACGGCGAACCTCATCGTAGATTTCGGTTGCCTGACGGGGACCTGCGCCGGTATCTACGACTAGTGCACGTTCCAGTCCGAGGACCAGTCCGGTGTTCAGTCGGTAGTTGTCGGTCGCAATACGGTACACGCCGTCTGCGAGTTCAATAGTACGAGCCATAGATACAACCCTACTG
>NZ_CALJRY010000068.1 GCF_937976295.1 uncultured Rothia sp.
AACCCCCGACCAAGAGATTAGAAGGCTCCTGCTCTATCCTCTGAGCTACTGAGGCCTTCCTCTAGGGTACATGAGAATTAATGCTTCTCATGCACCGCGCCTCTCACGCAGGGGCTGACCCGCTGGGCAATGTATCCGGCTAGCGCGCTAGAAGTTCGCGCTAAGAGCCTACCTCGGCGGCTTCCCGTTCTGCCTTCTTCACCTCGCGGCGGCGTGCACGGCGGCTTGATGCGCCGGGGAACAGCTGCCACCACAGGCGGATGGTGGTGCGGCGAATCTGCGTGGGGTGCAGGCTCACGTACACCAGGCGGCGGGTTGCCGGGTCGAGGGCGACCAGGTAGATGATGTAGCCCAGGCAGATGACCGTCGCGATGAGTCGGCCCATGTCCTGGTTGAAATCGTGCAGGTAGGGTGACACGTTCAGCTGGTCGCTCACACCGTACGCCATGAAGAACAGCGTGGTGATGAAGTACCACATGAGCTGGAAGTGCGAGCGCAGGCCGGTTGCGGCGAGCATCGGGATGGCCCAGAGCAGGTACCAGGGCTGAATCATGGGGCTGCACAGGAGCATGAACAGGATCGCGAGGCCGGCGTGGCGCACGATGTTGCGGTCACGGCCGACGAATGCCATTGCTACCGCGCCGAGCATACCGATGCCCTTGCCGACGGTCTCGATGAGCTTGCGGATTATGTCGAAGGCCTCACCCTGAACGAACAGGGAGGCGGCGCCGATGAGCAGGCCGAAGGGGGTGTACCAGATGTATTGGCCGCTGGTGGTGGACAGCGCCTTGATCCAGCCGAATTCCAGTCCGGTTGCCCAGCCCATGAGCGCCATTTCGGCGAGTAGTAGCATGCCGGAGAGGGCCCAGAAGATGAACTTGCGCGGCCAGGAGGCGTTCTTACCCGCCCAGAGCAGACCCACGAAGGGCAGCACCACGAGGGCGAGCGGCTTGACGGCGACGCCGAGGGCTACGAAGGTCACGCCGAGCGGGCCGCCCCACCAGGTGTCGCGGTAGCGCTTGGCGTAGTAGAGGCCGCCGAGCATGAACATGGTCATGAGCGAGTCGTTGTGGCCGCTGGCGATGAACGATGCGATGAACAGCGGGTTCGGGCCGATCTGCCAGAGGGCTCGAACCTGGTTGAAGCCGTGTGCCTTGGCGAGTTTTGCCACGTAGAAGAGGATGCCGATGACCGCGAGCACAGAGAGCAGGCGGAAGTAGAAGAGGGAGAGGTCAATGTTCTCCCCCGCCAGGTGCACAATCCACTCTTCAAGCTTGAGGGAGATCGGTCCGTACGGGGGCGGGGATTCCGCCCACATGGGGTCCGCACCGTTCTGCATGAAGTTCGAGATTTCGGAGACGCCGTGCTTGTACGGGTTGAGGCCGTGCTCCATGACCATGCCCTGGCCGTAGTAGGAGAACATGTCGCGACTGTAGATGGTGAAGGCGAAGACCTGCGGCAGAGACCAGCTGATGATGACGGCAATCATCCAACGCATGGCGTTGGGTTCGTTCCAGTCGCCCATTTTCTGGTAGATGCGCAGCCATTCGCGGCACATGATCATGGCGCCTAGGGCGAGCATGATAATGCCGGTGATGACCCATGCGGCTTCGAATCGGATGGCGCGGATAATGTCGTAGCGCCAGAAGCTGGAGCTGTCGGCGAGCCAGCCGACGGCGTAGGAGCCGAGGGTGACCATGATGGAGCCGATGGTGCCGATAATCAGCGTGCGCAGACGGTGATTATTGACGTAGTCCAAGAATTTGGGTGAGAGGGGTGCGTCGTGTGCGCCGGAGGCGGTGAGCCGGTGTGCTAGCTCCTTTGATGCGCGCATAACTCCCTTTCTGTCTGCGTCGTCGTTCTGGCTTTATATCATACCGGAGCCCTCGGAGGCGCTTGAGAAGAATCGCTGTGGGGACAACGCCCGTGGACGCACCGCAGGGCACATCGGAGGGCACATCGGATAGCACGCAGACTTGTGCGGTTCTCCCCTGTCTCCACCGTTTGCGCATCCTCTTATGTCCCGATATGCCCCGATGCGCCCTTTTGTGACGTGCTGTCCGCCAGGTCGGCGGCGTTTGGGGGTAGAGTGGGAGGGTGAGTATTTCTAGTGAACGTATTGTATGGATTGACTGCGAGATGACCGGCCTGGACGTGGAGAATGATGCTCTCGTCGAGGTGGGTGTTCTGGTCACGGATGCCGATTTGAACATTCTGGGTTCTGGCGTTGAGTTCGTCATTAAGCCCGGTGATGAGTCTCCTGCCGGTGCGCTGGAGAACATGAATGACTTTGTGCGTTCGATGCATGAGGCGTCGGGTCTGTTGCCCGATATTGAGCACGGTGTGTCGATGGATTACGCGCAGGAGCAGGTGCTTCGCTACATCAAGAAGTATGTTCCGGTGGCGGGTAAGGCGCAGCTGGGCGGCAACTCGGTGGGCATGGATAAGCGTTTCTTGGAGCGCTACATGCCCGAGGTCATGGCGCACCTTCACTACCGTGTGATTGATGTGTCGACCATTAAGGAGCTGGCGTCGCGCTGGTACCCGGCGGCTCGTCATAGCGCCCCGGCGAAGACCGGCAACCACCGCGCACTGGGTGATATCAAGGACTCGATTGATGAGTTGAAGTATTACCGCCGCGCTATTTTTGTGCCGCAGGGCCCGGATGCGATTGCTTCGGCGCAGATTGCGCGCGAGGTTGAGGCTGAGCGTGCCGCACGCGAGGCAGCTGAACGCGAGGCTGAGGTATCCGTTTCTGAGGCGGCTGAGGCATCCGAGGCGTAAGCTTCGACGAGCGCCAGCGAGCTCCCCTCCCCCGCGATTTACACCGGGCACAGCATGTAACGAGCATCACGGTTTTTCAACTTGGCAGGTTTCTGAATCTCCTGTACAGTAGTATCCGTTGCATATCGCAAGGGAAACCAAGCGAAGCACATGGTGGTCGTAGCTCAGTTGGCAGAGCGCCTGGTTGTGGTCCAGGAGGTCGCGGGTTCAACCCCCGTCGATCACCCCGATGGAAAGGGTCGTTATGGTTATCCGTAACGACCCTTTCGCTTTACCCTCTGTTCGCGTTACCCTCAGTTGGGCTTGCCCGCACACGGCGTACCGGAACAGAACTTTTACACCCGCACTTTAAACCAGCAAGCGGGAACAGGGCGCCCCGCATCCTCACGAGGCACATCTTCACGAGGTATATCTTCATGAGGCAGGCGCACCCGGTAAGTTCCCGCTCAACACAAGCAAAGGATAATTCCGTGGCTATTCGCCCCATCGTTATTCACGGCAACCCCGTTCTGCACCGCCCTGCGGCACCCGTCACCGAGTTTAATGATGAGCTCAAGGAGCTCGTGGCTGACATGTACGAGACCATGGACGCATCCAACGGTGTGGGCCTGGCGGCACCCCAGATTGGCGTGGGCCTGCGCATCTTCACCTACAAGATGGAGAATGAGGACGGCGTTCCCCCGCGCGGCTGCATCATCAACCCGGTACTGACCCTGGGCAAGATTTCTACCGCCGACCCGGACCCCTACGAGGAGGAAGAGGGCTGCCTGTCCTTCCCCGGTTACGGCTTCCCCCTCAAGCGCGCCGAGTGGGTGACCGTGAACGGTCTTGACGAGCACGGCAACCCCGTCCACTTTGAGGCGACCGGCTGGTTCGCACGTTGCATGCAGCACGAAACCGACCACCTGGACGGCAAGCTGTACGTGAACCGCCTGAACAAGAAGTGGACCAGCAAGATGAAGAAGGTCGTGAAGAAGGAAGGCTGGACCGTCGACGGTAACTCGTGGATGCCCGGCGTGGATCCGGATCCGTTCGGCCACTAATCACGAGCTCTTCTGAAGGTCAGACCGACCTTTCGAGAAGTTTAAAACGAAGACCGCGAATGCACTCTCAAGCGCATTCGCGGTCTTCGTTTTCCATCAGCCGATGATGTTTTTTCATCAGCCGACGGTAGCGTGAAACGGGTCATCCTATGAGCCGGGTTCTGTCTAAAACGCCGCCCGAAGGGGCGTTTCGAGGCAATCATCTATCTAGAACGTACGTTGCCGCACGTCTCAAGCAGCCTACCCGAATACGCACCCCACCTCCGTGAAGGAAGCTGACGGGGATCGGGCGCACTACCCTACCATGGCGTATTCTGTTTGACCTTGCTCCAAATGGGGTTTACCTAGCCGGGCGCGTCACCGCGCCCGCTGGTGGTCTCTTACACCACCCTTTCACCCTTACCGCGGCGAACCGCGGCGGTTTACTTTCTGTGGCACTGGCCTGCGGGTTACCCCGAGTGGATGTTATCCACCATCCTGTGCTGTGGAGCCCGGACTTTCCTCGAAGCACGTGTGCCTCGCGATTGCCCGGACGGCCCGTTTCACCCAACCCATTATACGCACACCCCCGGCGGTGACTATTTCTCGGGTTCCCTCACGGGTAAATTACGCCTCGCGGGTACACTGGAGAGATGCTGATTCTTCTTCCCCCGTCCGAAGGTAAAACCCCCGCCCCCGCAGGCAACGCGCCCGTCTGCTTTGCCGACCTCTCGTTCCCCGAGCTTACCGCCGAGCGTGAGAACATTCTGGAGGAGCTGGCGGCTGTCAGCGCAGGACCCGACGCCCTGGCGGAGCTCAAGGTCGGCGCATCCCTTGAAGCAGAGGTGGAACGCAACACGCGCCTGCTGACCGAACCGGCGCAGCCCGCGATTCGCACCTACACGGGCGTGCTCTTTGAGGCGCTGGACTATGCGAGCTTCTCCCCCGCCGAACGCGATGCCGCGCACTGGTCGCTACTGATTTCTTCGGCGCTGTGGGGTATTCTGCGCCCCGAGGACGCGATCCCCGCCTACCGCCTGTCGATGGGCGTGAAGCTGGGTTCGGTGGGTGCGCTCGCCTCCTTCTGGAAGGGCGCGTTGGGTACCGCCCTGGAGGCGACCGCGAAGGACCAGCTGATTCTGGATTGCCGTTCTGCCGCCTACGCGAAGTCGTGGGTGACTCCCCCGTCGCAGACTCTGGCGATTCGTGTGGAGCGTGTGGCTGCCGATGGGTCGCGTAAGGTCGTCTCGCACATGGCGAAGCATTACCGTGGCCTGTTTGCGCGCTACCTGATTCAGTCGGGTTTGGCTGCTCGTCCTGTTGACGGCTCTACGGCGGGTATTGCCGAATTTTTGGAGGCTATCAGTGAGGATTGGTCGGTGGAGTGCACCCTGCCGACGGTGCGTAAGGCGGGCGTTTTGACGTTGCTAGTGCATGAGCAGTAGCGGCCACCGATTGTTATTCCTCGCTCTTTTAAAGATTCATTATCAAAATTTTTAACTATTTTTTTGAGCGTAAAAAAATGTATTTCCCCCTGTAAAACCACATTTACCCACATTGAGCGGGTAGGTTTTTATGGGGTATAAGGCGGGTAGTGTCTATCTATCCGCCTTCTTTTTATCTACAGAAGTGCTTATAGTATTAAACGTCTCGCCATTGGTGGCGGGATTTCACTCTCTAGCATTCACATTCTCAACTCAGTACACACGGAAACACGTCACGCCACGTACGTATAGCAAACTCTCAGAGGCTTAACCAATGGTTATTGGTTTGCTAGCGTAGAAGTAACACTCAGAAACACATCGATGGGACAACGAAATGTCTACTTTTTCCTCTCGTCGCGCCCTTTTTAAGGGTGCGGCAGCACTAACAGTCGCTGGCGCTTTGGGTGCGCACCACGCCGGCGAGCAGAGCGCCCAGGCTGCCACCTTGGACGTTAAGACCACTCCGCTGACGTTCAAGATTACTGAGGCGTCATTTGATATTAGCGGTTTCAACCTCAGCTACGAGATTACCGGTCTGCAGGCTGTGATTGATACCGGCCTGTACACCCCGTACATTGAGGTCGGCTACTACACCAAGGAGAAGGGCTTCAAGCAGTTCTATTTCTTCTCTCTTGAGCCGAAGAAGCCCATCGAGAATGATGTCTACGTCAGGCACCACATCATTTCTCGTGATGCCACTGGTGGCCCGAAGGCAGACTATGGTGTTCGTCTGTCTCTTCGTCCGCGCCGTGAGCAGTACACCATTCTGCGCACTATTGAAATTCGCCCGACGATTAACACCGAGTTCGCGTGGGCGCCGTTCATTGTGGACATTGATATGGATGGCGAGTACGCTCCCGATATTTATAGGTCGTGTAGCGCGAAGGTTCTGCTGCTCGATAAGAATCGTTGCTTCTATCCCCAGCGTGCGGTGACTCGCGGCGACCTGATGGATGCAATCTACCGAGGCGCCCGCTCGCCGAAGGTGAAGCTTCCTGCGCGTTCTCCTTTCCCGGATTTGTCCCCGAAGGATGAACGTTACGCGGCGTACATTTGGGCGTATCAGCAGGGTCTGACGTCCGGCTGGTCTGACGGTAAGATGCACCCGGAGGCGGTGGCCAGCCGCGCTACGATGGCTGCGTTCTTCTACCGTTACTTTATGCTTATTGGCCGTCGTCCTTCGCGGTTCAATCCCACGATTCCGCAGGATATGAAGCCGGGTGCCCCGTTCTACACTGAGTCGGTGTGGCTGCACTCATCGGTGAATGTTGACCCGAGCTTTATCTATAAGAGCAAGGATTTCCGTCCGACTAAGATTGCTACCCGCGAGGAGCTGGCTCGTGTCCTGTCAATGCTCGACATGCTTGACACCATCCCCAACAGCCCCTATATCGATGATTAAGATTCGGCAGGTGCTGTGAACCGGGCGGTTGGCCCTACACGTTTTAGCGTGGGTTGACCTCTGCGAACAGTAGCTGAAGATAGCGGCTGTTAGAAGGGGCGGTGAGAGTTTTTCTCTCGCCGCCCCTTTTCGTGTGCCTGTTTTGTGTGCCTGTTTTCTTGTGCAGGCGCTGCTGGGTGCTGTTTTTAATGCTGGTGATATTTTCAGTTTTATTTCTCTATTGTGCAATCTTTTGGGGGTTGGGCTTTGTATAAAACCGGGGCGTAATTTTTGATTTTTTGTCTTATAACTCTCATCGGCATGTTTTTCTCGTGTTTTCATTGAATGTCTAAGACTTGCGTTGGTAGGCTGAAATTGCACTTCAGCATGCCGCCGCTACGGGTCCTCTACGATGTAGATTCGGTGCGGGTTCGGTGTGGTGGACTGTCACTCATTTATCCTCTCAACTTCTTTTCTCATTCGCCCTCTTTCATGCAGAAAATTCAGATTGGATAATGATGTCCTCTTTCTTTAAGCCTGCTCCTGGCACGCGCCGAAAGGTTGCGGGTGTATCTCTGGTTTTGGGCTTGACTCCACTGCTGGCTTTGACGCCGGTGGCGGCTCAGCCAGCGCCCGCCTCCCCTGTGAACACGCAGCAGGCAACTACTCAAGAAACACCAGCCCGTCAGGTGCCTCAGGTGCAGGGTGACGATCCCGCCTCTGAACTGGAGAAGGTTGATTTGAAGGTCACGACAGGCCCCCTCAACATTTCTCAGGGCGGTATCATTTCGGTAACGACCTCTCCGTTGAGTGCTGAATTCCGTCAGAAGTACACGTTCCACGAGCTCGCGTTGGTGGAACGTGGTTCCACGTACGTCCATGTCGGGCATCATAATTATGTTCCCCTCACTCAGTACGGTGGGATGGTTAGGGACCTCAAGCAGCAGGGTAATGTGCGAGAGAACCCGGATGGCAGCCTCACCTTCACACTCGTTGTTCCCGCCCAAGTTGTTGAGGCTCCAGAGGGGACTCTCTTCGATATGGTACTGACGTACTACCCGTCGAACGAGTATGAGCCGGATCCGTTGACGTGGTCGAATCGCCGGGTAATCCGCACTCCTACCGATGTGGTGCAGGACGCTAAACCTACGGAGACCACCTACCTCTTCAGTTCACCTTCTATCGAGCATCCAGAAGAGGATAAAAAACTGCAGGTTGAGGGTTTAAATACGCCATCGAAAAG
>NZ_CALJRY010000069.1 GCF_937976295.1 uncultured Rothia sp.
TCCTTCGTGCTGTCCCTGTCGCTGACGATTCTGGTGGGCCTGGGCGGTTTGGCTCTGGTACATCCGAACGCGGTGGTTTCTGCCGCCGTGTTTGCGGTGCCCATGCTCCTGGGTGGCGTGGTGCAGGTGCTGCGTGCACGCGGCGCGTCCACGCGTGAGCGTCTGATGGGTGTCGGCGTGCTGGTGGCGCTCATCGCCGGATGCGTCAGCATCTGGTTGACGTTGCGCCCGAGCCAGGAGGCGAGCGAACTGTGGACCTCCGTCATGAGCGAGGGTGAGGCGGTCTACCAGTTCCTGTTCCTGGGTCTGGAGAACGCAAACTCGCTGGGCGGTAATTTCGCTCCCGCCTACCTTGTTGGTTTCTTGGCGCTGTGGGGTGTTGGCTACCTGCTGTATAAGCGCCGTAACCTGTGGCTGATTGGCAGCTGGATGCTGGTCGGCTACATGTGGATTGTTGCGGCTTCGGTGCCGCGCGGCGACTTCCGCCTGCTGATGGTTGGTCCCTGGTACACCGACCACTTCCGCCTGGCGGCTCTGGTGGTGTTCCCCGCAGTGCTTCTTGCCGGCATCGGTCTGGGTGGCGCCGTGGAGGGCCTCTTCGTGCGCATTATGCACGCTATTCCGCGTGAGAAGCACGCGAAGATTGCCCCGGCGATGATGGGTGCCTCCATGGTGCTGGTGCTCGCGGTTGCGGGTCTGTCCTCCCGTACCCCCGCAATGCATGACGCAACCTTGCAGGTAGCGAACAGGTACCAGGTGACCCCGACCTCCGACATCCTGAGCCAGGATGAGATGAACGTCATTAACGAGATCCCGAAGATCGTCCCCAAGGGAGACATCATTGTGAACAACCCCTGGGACGGTAGCGCCTTTATTTACGCGTTGGCTGACCGCCACCTGACCAGCTACCACTTCGAGTTCCAGACCTCCCCGAAGTATGAGGCGATCCTGAAGGATTTGAAGGATGCCCGCACGAACCCGGAAGTTTGCCGCGTCGTCAACCAGTACAACGCCCACTGGTACGTTCACATGGAGAACCAGGGCAACTTTGGCCCCAGTGAGCAGAAGAACTATGACGGCCTGGTGGCTGCTATCGATACGGATGTTCTGACCCCGGTGTACTCTTCGGGTCCGGTGACTCTGTACCGTATTAGCGCGTGCGATAGCTAATGCAATAACTAAACGGGTGCGTCAGCGCTCCTCATAGAGCGTATGCATCTCAGGGAATACGTGGTGCAGTCTACAATCCGTCACCAAATCTGAGATGCCGCGGAACCACTGATATGATGAAAGCCGGTATGTCCACTGGGGCATGCCGGCTTTCACACGCACGGTAAGACACATTCGTTAGGAGGGGTAGCTGCCCTATGGGTTCTCCCACATCGCCTCTTACCCCCCGCACGTATCCTCGTACGCTGGTGATTATGCCCGCCTGGAACGAGGAAGAGGCACTGCCCGGCACTATTGCTGAGCTGCAAGAGACGGTGCCTTTCGTGGACCTGGTGGTGGTCAATGACGGCTCCACCGACAATACCTCCGCTGTGGCTCGTGAGGCGGGTGCTTTTGTGATTGACCTGCCCTACAACATGGGTGTGGGTGCCGCCATGCGTACCGGCTACAAGTACGCGCAGCGCATGGGTTACGACTACGCTATGCAGGTGGATTCGGACGGTCAGCACCACCCCGAGAGCATCCCCTCGCTCATTGAGGCGGTTGAGGATTACGACATCGTGATTGGTTCCCGCTTTGCCGATGGCGCGGTGGACTATGAGGTGTCGGGTCCGCGTAAGTGGGCGATGAGCCTGCTGTCTTTCCTGTTTACCCGCGCGGCGGGTACCCCGTTCACGGATGTGACGAGCGGTTTTAAGATCGCTAACCGCCGTGGTATCGACTTCTACTGCCGCAACCTGCCCGCCGAATACCTGGGCGATACGATCGACATCACCGCCATGGCGATTAGCAACGGTTTGCGGGTGCGTCAGGTTCCGGTGCATATGCGTGAACGTCAGGGAGGTACCCCCTCCTCCGGTCCGCTGAAGTCTGCTGTCTATCTGGTTCGTTCACTGTTTGCCTACGGCATTTCGGTGAGCCGCCGCCCCGAGGAGAAGTAGCCGTGAGCGCCAGTATTTTCTTCTTGATTCTTGCCATTCTGGTTTGCACTTTCGTGGTGATTCAGGTGCGTCACCAGCGCATGAAGGAGCGGTACGCCGCCCTGTGGCTGATTATTGGTGCCATCATCATTGTGTTGGGTGCTTTCCCGA
>NZ_CALJRY010000070.1 GCF_937976295.1 uncultured Rothia sp.
ATGCGTTTAAGGTGACGACTCCGATGGATTTGCGGGTTGCTCGCGCGCTGTTTGGTGATTCTGCCGCCTAGGTCTGCTGCCTAAGCCTGCAACCTAGCGCCTCTTTTGCCGAGGCGCTGCTACTGAGAAGATGTTTGATCGATTGAAGGGTCCTGTGATGACTGTTATTCCTCGTGTTGGTACCGGTGTTGATGTCCACGCTTTTGGTGAGGAGGGAACTCCTCTGCATATTGCTGGTCTGCATTGGCCGGGTGAGCGTGGTTTGAGCGGCCATTCTGATGGTGATGTGGTGGCTCATGCTGCCGCGGATGCTCTTTTTGCCGCCTCGGGCACGGGGGATTTGGGCTCTAATTTCGGTGTGGATCGCCCGGATATGAAGGGCGCTTCGGGTGTTCGTATTCTTTCTGAGGCTGCGGCGATTGTGCGTGCTGCTGGTTTTGAGATTGGTAATGTGAGCGTTCAGCTGGTGGGTAACCGCCCGAAGTTCTCTCCGCGCCGTGATGAGGCGAACCGTGTGCTGAGTGAGGCGGCGGGTGCTCCGGTGACGGTGATTGCGACGACTACTGACGGTTTGGGTTTGACCGGCCGCGGCGAGGGTGTGGCTGCTATTGCGACGGCGCTGGTGTATCCGCGTTCGTAGGCGTTTGGGTGCTTTGAGCCATTCTGTAACCTATCGCTGATTTACTGCCCCGGCGTCTGAACTGACCCCGTAGAATGAGAGTGTGACTATGCGTTTTTATGATTCAGCTTCCGCGACTATTCGCGAGTTTGAGCCCGTCGTGCCCGGTGAGGCGCGTATCTACTATTGTGGTGCTACGGTGCAGGGTGAACCGCATCTGGGCCACATCCGTTCGGCGTTGGTTTTTGACCAGTTGAGCCGTTGGATGCGTTACCGCGGTTTGAAGGTGACGACGGTCCGCAATGTCACTGATATTGATGACAAGATTTTGGCGAAGTCTGCTGATTCTATGGAGCCCGGTTTTGAGGGTGAGTTCCCGAATGAGCAGTGGTGGGCGCTCGCGTACCGTTTTGAGAAGGTTTTTGCTCAGGCGTATGCGGCGCTGGGTATTGATCCGCCGACGTATGAGCCGCGCGCGACCGGTCATATTCCGGAGATGTTTGCTCTGATTCAGCGTCTGATTGATCGTGGCCACGCGTATCCTGCGCTGGATGATTCTGGTGACGTGTATTTTGATGTGCGTTCGTGGGATAAGTATGGTGCGCTGACGAATCAGAGCGTTGAGGATATGCAGGATTCTGCGGATGCTGATCCGCGCGGTAAGCGTGACCCTCGTGACTTTGCCCTGTGGAAGGGGTATAAGGAGGGCGAGCCGCTGACTGCTTCGTGGGAGTCTCCGTGGGGTCGTGGCCGTCCGGGCTGGCACTTGGAGTGCTCGGCGATGGCTGGTAAGTATTTGGGTTCGCGTTTCGATATTCACGGTGGCGGTTTGGATTTGCGTTTCCCGCACCATGAGAATGAGCTGGCGCAGTCGACTGCTGCCGGTGATGATTTTGCGAACTTCTGGATGCACAACGGCATGGTCACCTATGAGGGTGAGAAGATGTCGAAGTCTATCGGTAATACGATTTCGCCGGCGCAGATGCTTGAAATGGCGCGCCCGCTGGTGGTTCGCTACTACCTCGGTAGTGCGCATTATCGTTCGATTCTTGATTACCGTCCGTCGTCTCTGCAGGAGGCGGCAACCGCTATTGAGCGTGTTGAGGCGTTCCTTGCTGCAACTCAGGATGTGCTGAAGCCGGGTCGTGAGGTTCCGGAGGCTTTTGCTGAGGCTATGGATGATGACGTGAACATTCCGCGTGCTCTGGCGGTTTTGCATGAGCAGACTCGTGCGGGTAATGCTGCGCTTGCTGCTGGTGAGGATGCTTCGGAGGCGGCGAATGCTGTGATGGCTATGGCTGAGGTTCTGGGTCTGGCGCAGCTGATGAGCTTTAATGCTGAGGGCACTTCGGGTGCTGAGCATGAGGCTCTGGATGCGCTGATTCAGGCTGTGTTGGCGGAGCGTGCTGATGCTCGTGCGCAGAAGGATTGGGCGAAGGCTGATGCGATGCGTGATTTGTTGGCGTCTGCTGGTGTGCAGGTGAAGGATGGCGCGAATGGTTCGAGCTGGAGCGTTGGCTAGTGGGTGATGTGCCCCGCGTTTGTGCGTAAGGCTTAGGTCGTGCGGGTTTCTCTCGCGTAGACTCGTATTCATTACTTTGACGAAGGAAGAGAAGAATGGCTAAGGCAGGTTCGCGCCCGGGCGCTACCAGCAAGAAGAAGGGTGCTACTAAGGGCACTGGTGGTCACGGTCGTAAGGCGCTTGAGGGTAAGGGCCCTACTCCGAAGGCTGAGGACCGCGTTTATCACAAGGCGTATAAGATGAAGCGTGCGGCTGAGCGTCGTGCTGCTACCGGTACGAACCGTAAGTTCCAGACTCGTTTGGGCGGTAAGCGTGCTAGCGATGAGCTGGTGACTGGTCGTAACGCGGTGCTTGAGGCTCTGCGTACTGAAATTCCCTCGAAGCACTTGTACATCATGAGCCGTGTTGAGGTTGATGACCGCGTTCGCGAGATCATGACTATTGCGAATAAGCGCAATATTCCGATGCTGGAGATTCCGCGTAGCGAGCTGGATCGTTTGACTGATGGTGCTGTGCACCAGGGTGTTGCGATGCAGATTCCGCCGTATAAGTACCCGGATGCGACTGACCTGGTGCTGGATACTATGGAGCGTTGGCACTCGGGTAAGCTGTCGACTCCGCCGCTGTTTGTTGCGTTGGACGGTATTACTGATCCGCGTAACCTGGGTGCGATTATTCGTAGTGTGTCCGCGTTTAGTGGTGATGGCGTGATTATTCCTGAGCGTCGTTCGGCTGCTGTGACTGCTGGTGCGTGGAAGACTAGTGCTGGTGCGGCTGCTCGTATTCCTGTTGCGATGGCGACTAATCTGACTCGTGTGATTCAGCAGGCTAAGGAGCAGGGTATTTTCGTGATTGGTCTGGATGGCGGTGGCGATATTGAGCTGCCGGCTCTGGAGCTTGCGAATGAGCCGCTGTGCGTGGTGGTTGGTTCTGAGGGTAAGGGTCTGTCCCGCCTGGTGACTGAGAACTGCGATCAGATTGTGTCGATTCCGATTGATTCTGCGATGGAGTCTTTGAACGCGGCGATGGCTGTGGGCATTACTCTGTACGATGTTTCTCGTCGTCGCGCTTCTGCGAACTAGGCGTTACTGCGAACTAGAGTTTTGATGCTTGCGAGCTACAGACTGTAGCTTGAGTGAGGAGGGCGCCCCCGTGAGGGGGTGCCCTCCTTTTCTGTTTCTTCTGCTTCTGTCTCTTCCTGTCTTCTTCTCCTCATGTATTGGTTGTTTGGGGAGTATCTGCAGGTTTTTCGGGGGTCTTGTGGGTCTTTTTAAACTTTTTTCGGAGAAGTTCTGAGGCTCTTACCTTGTGTTGACTAGGGGTTTTAGTGTCCTGTTCGGGTCAGGATGAACCTAAACCCCCGTTTTTGTGTTCTAGTTCACCGCTTTTCGGGTTGCATGGGTGTTTGGACGTCTGTATAGTTGTATGAGTCGCCGCGGCGAGGAGGAAAAAACGGAGAGTTTTCTTCGGTGTTTTTCCTAGTCGGGAGCGGTTGAATGACTTTCAATTGTAGAGTGTTTTGGTTTCTTGTCTGAAAGATTCCAGGTTGCCTTTCGGTGATGTTGGGAGAGTTTAGGAAAGAAACTTTGTGGTGTGAATCACGGAAAACGGATTTGCATGGC
>NZ_CALJRY010000071.1 GCF_937976295.1 uncultured Rothia sp.
GCGGACCTGTTCGGTGCCGTTGACCACGGGGATGGACAGGGCAAGAATCAGGGTCACGAGGCCTCGCATGCCGGACCAAGTCATGACAATAACTTCGGCGAAGCTTTCGGGAGCACCCTCGTGGATGGGGTTCTTGCGTCCGGCCAGCCAGACGATGGTGAACCAGATGAGGCGCACCAGGATGGCGACCATTGCGACCATGGAGCCTTGAATGAAGAGGCCTGTGATACGGGAGGGGTCGGCGGTGGCGATGATGTTACTTTCCTGCAGGCCAATCAGTCCAAAGGCGACACCGGTCATGAGCAACTCAATAATCTGCCAGAAGGATATGGAAGAGAGACGCTCTTCTGCTTCGAGGGCGGCCATGTACTTGGTGCTGGTGAACTGGATAGCGCCGATGACCACAGCAATAACACCGGAGGCGTGCACGCTTTCAGCAGCAAGGTAGGCACCGAAAGGGATCACGAGGGTCACGGCGTTGCTGGTGACCACGTCGTGAGCGCGCTGGCGTACGTAACCACCGAACCAACCGAAGATGTAACCAATAATGACCGCAACAATTGACCCGAGGACGAAATCCTTAGCGACCGAGAGCGGGTCAATGGCGTGTCCGCTAGTCATGGAGTGGATTGCGGCGTGGAAGAGCACAATCGCGATAGCATCGTTGAAGCTACCTTCGGTCTGCAGGGTGCCGATGAGTCGGCGGGGAATACCGACGGGTTCAGCGACTGCTTCTACGGCGACGGGGTCGGGCGGGGAGACGGCTGCGCCGACAGCGAGAGCGACGGCAATGGTCATGCCGGGGACCCACCACATGACTGCACCAGCAATTGCCAGAGCGGAGGCGGTGGTGAGCAGTACCGAGTAGAGCAGTACGGATTTCCAACGGCGGCGCAGGGTGCCCCAGGAGAATTTAATGCCGATGGCCCACAGTAGCGGCGGGAGGAAAATCGGCAGGATGATGTCGGTGTCGATTGTAATGTCCGGCCGGTTGGGGATGAAGAGCGCGGCGACACCGAGCAGGGTCATCATGACCGGCCAGGGGAGGTTGAGTCGATCACCGACACTGACCATGAACACGGTCGCCATCAGGATTATGACGATAACGGAGAGGTAAAGCATTGGTCCGGTGTTGTTCCTTTCGTGTGGCCAGGATGAGTCGGCTACATCTTTCTACTCTACCGGAGCGGCGCATACCACTTTCGGGATATGGGGGGCTCTGAGGTGATTATCTCTAGTTTCTTCACCCCTGAGCCTCATGTATTTTATGGAATATAGAGTTTTCCCCTGAATATCCTTGCTTTTCAGCAGGTTATTCAGGGGAAAATTCTATATTTGGAATATATCGATTGGGGTAGTTACCTTAAGCGGGCTACTTGGAGCCGCAACCGCCAGCACCGCAGCCGCAACCACCTGCGGGAGCTTCCTCCACGACCGGTTTGGGCTCGTCGTGGCCGCCGCAGCAGCCACCCTTTTCTTCCTTCGGCTCATCGTGGCCGCCGCAGCAACCGCCGCCACCGTGGGAGTGGCCGTGAGACTCAGCTTCAGCGGAGGAACCGCATCCGCCCGAGCCGCAACCGCAACCACCGGCGGAAGGTGCCGGTTCCTCGTGGCTACCGCAGCCACCCGAACCGCAGCCACAGCCGCCACCGTCAACCGAGCCACAGGCGGAGCCACGTGCATCGCGGTGACCCATGAGGTCCACGCCCAGGTCAGAGAGGTAGCGCAGGTAACCTGCGAGGGCGTCGCGTCCACCGGTGCCAGAGATGACAATGCCGCCGTGACGCAGAGCCTTGAGCACTTCGTTGACCATGGGCCACTGCTCAATGTCGTCAGTAATGGTGATAGCGCTGACCACGTGCATTGCGAGGGAGGTCAGCGAGCGCAGGGACTGTTCGTACCCTTCGGGCAGGTGAATGACCTTGGCGGGTGCTGCCAGGCGCAGGATGGACAGTACGCGCATGAGCATCATGGGCACTGCATTTTCGGGCAGCAGTACGGTCACGCCGATGGCGGAGGATTCAGCAATACGTTCGATGGTTGCCGCGAGTTCTTCGGAGTCGATGTCGCGGGAAATATCCAGCACGTCGTAGGAGTCCACGGCGATGGAGCGGGTGCCCAGCGCCTCGGCGAGTGCTTCGTCTTCGGTGTGGATCGCAATCATGTTGCGGAATTCGTTGCGGCGCACAACGGAGGCTGCCTCGATGAGGGCGAAGTCCTGGCCTTCACCGTCCACGAGGAGGGTGTGGATTTCTTCGCGGTTGAGGCCTTCACCTGCGGTGGCGCGCTCGATTAGTTCAGAAAATGCATTGCTCATACCGAATATTAAACACC
>NZ_CALJRY010000072.1 GCF_937976295.1 uncultured Rothia sp.
GCACCCGGTGCTTGCCGGTTACCGCGCGTTCGGTCTGCCGCTGGGTGAGGGTTTCCAGCTGCGTGACGATGAGCTGGGCGTCTTCGGTCAGCCCGAGGTGACCGGTAAGCCCGCAGGCGATGACCTGCGTGAGGGTAAGCGTACCGTCTTGGTGGCGCTCACCTCCGCCGCCCTTACCGAGAAGGATGCGGCGCTTCTGCACAATAGCTTGGGCGACCCCGAGCTGAGCGATGAGCAGGTGGAGCGCATCCGTGAGCTGATGGTTTCTTCGGGTGCTTTCGCCAAGCATGAGCAGCTGATTGAGCAGAAGTCTCAGGCGGTGTTTGAGGCGCTGGAGGCGATGAACCTGGACGAGCTGGTGCATGCGGCACTGACCGATATTGTGGGCCGTGCACTGCGTCGCAAGGCATAGATGCACTGCGCCGCAAGGCGTAGAGGTTCACCACAGTTAGAACGTTAAACAAGTTGAGGCGGCATACCGAAGTATGCCGCCTCAACGTATTTAGCTATAGTGCCGAGCCAGTGTTACCAAGCCGGAGCTACCAAGCCAGTGCCTGCGCACGGCGACGAATCTCAGTCTTACGACCGTCAATCAGCGCGTCGATGGGACGACCGGGCAGGGAATCATCATTGGTGTACAGCCACACGATGGCTTCTTCATCGCTAAAGCCGGAGTCCTTCAGGACAACGAGGGTGCCCTTGAGGGATTCGAGAACTCGCGAACCGTTCAGGAACAGTGCGGGTACCTTGCGCACGTTGGTTTCCGGGTCGCGCAGCGCGATGAGCGTACCGTCAGAAATCAGGTTGTGTACGCGGGTCACCTTCAGGTCGAGGGCCTGCGCAATTTCGGGGATAGTTACCCAATCGCCGACGAGGGCGAAGGTCTGAGCAATATTTTCGTTAGTCACCTTTTAAGAGTGCCAGAGCTGGCACGTATTTACCACTTTTGACCCGCCGCAGGTTCGGTGCCCCTCCCGGCTTCTTTCGTTATTGTGTGCTTCCGTGGTTCGTGAGTTGGGTTCGGAGCCGTCGGCGCTTTGTGAGAGTTCGCTGAGTGTTCACCTGCTCGGTGCCCTTTGGCATCGCGTTCCTCCAGGTGGGCGGGCTAAAATGTTGAGACGTATGAATACTCCCAGCCCACGCCGGATTTCTCCCGTGAACCCCCGTTCTTCTTCTAATACTTCTGTTCCTCCCGCCACTCGTCCCGCTGCCCCGGATACCGCTATCGGTTCTTCGCAGTGGCTCAGTGGCGCCATTATTGAGGGTCACTACCAGGTGGGTTCGCTCATTGGCCGCGGCGGCATGAGCGAGGTCTATTATGCGCTGGACCTGTGGTCGAATAACCCGGTCGCGCTCAAGGTTCTCTCCCCTTCCCTGGCTGAGGATGCGGCGAACCGTCAGAAGTTCCACCGTGAAGAGCGTTCGATGCGCCAGGTGGGTGGCGGCGGGCATACGGTGGGCGTGATTTCTTCGGGTACCGAATATTTTTCGGGTCAGATGGTCATGTACATTGTGCTCGAGTACGTGCACGGCTGCACCCTGAGTCAGCTGTTGCGTGTGCGTAATGCCCTGTCCCTGGGTGAGGCTCTGGATATCCTCATTCCGGTGGTGGAGGCGCTCTCGGAGGTGCACGCGAACCGCTACCTGCACGGCGATATTAAGCCGGGCAATATTCTTCTCGACGCTAACGGCCAGGTGAAGCTCACGGACTTCGGCCTTTCTCGCCGCGATGATCAGGTGGATGCGGGCGCTCCCATGGGTACCCCCGCCTACGTTGCGCCGGAGGTCCTGGACCCGAAGGTGAAGGTCGGCGCGCAGGCTGATATTTTTGCGCTCGGCGTGATGATGTACCGCATGCTTTCGGGTCGTCTACCCTTTGTGGGTCTGGAGAATGACCAGCAGGTGCTCTACCACAACGCCAATATTGAGATGCCCGCGCTGACCGATGTGGCACCGGGTGCGGACCGCGATATTGCGGGTCTGATTTCGTGGTGTACCCGCAAGCAGCCTCACGCCCGTCCGGAGGATGCGACCGAGCTGTTTACGGCTCTGCTGGAGATTTCTGAGTCGCTGGGTGAGCACGAGCGTACCTGGCGTGCCCCTTCGTGCCCGGAGCCGGAGCTTCCGCTCTGGGAGGCTGTTGCCGATATTGCGGAGCGTAGCGGCGCCGCGCAGATGGTGCGTAACACCCCGATTAGTGCTTTTAGCGATGCCCGCGATCTGCTGGCGTACGATGTGTACTCCCCCGACAGCCTCGTGTACGATGCCTCGGCGGCTGGTCAGGGCGTGCACCTTGCCGATGTTGACGCCGAGGACTCGGTGCTGAACCGCCAGGGCATTCCGCCGCTGGTGAGTTCTGCCTCCGATGCTGACGACTCTGAGGATGAGCCGGACGGCGCAAAGGGCAAATCCGGCAAGCGCGGCCTGGGCTCGTTCATGGGCCGCCGCGCGGGCGCGAAGGGCCCGCTGACTCAGTCTGTTGGCATTGGCCCACAGACGGAGCAGGAGTTCATCTCAGCTCATGGCGAGTACGCCCCGATTCATGCCGAGCGTTCGTTGAGTCCTTCGGGTTCGCACCGTTCGAAGGTTAAGGGGGCGGCGAGCGCTTCTGAGACTGAGGAGTCTACGGGTATTTCTGATGATTCCGAGCAGTCTTCGCAGAAGGATCCTCGCCTGCCCGCCAAGCAGTTTAGGACTCCACCGTCCGGTATGGCGGTGGGCGGTTGGGCGTTGGCGCTGATTCTGCTGGGTATGGGTTCGAGCTTTACCGGTTGGTGGCTTGCGACCTCGCTGGTGCAGTCGCAGTGGTGGCGCAATATTGAGGCGTTCCTGACCTTCTAGCGTCTGCCGCCTAGCGCCTGCCGCGCCGCCTTTTGCCGCGCGCAGGTTAAACGCAATTGCCCGGGTCTTCACTCATCGTGAGCGAAGACCCGGGCATTGTTTCTGCTATTCCCCACCGACTAGCGCGGCGAGGCGCATGAACGTTTTATGCGCGGTTCTTGAGGTACTCGGAGACCAGGAACGCGATTTCCAGGGACTGCGAGTGGTTCAGACGCGGGTCGCACAGGGACTCGTAGCGGTCAGCCAGTGCTGCCTCGTCGATGGCGTCGGAGCCACCCAGGCATTCGGTCACGTCGTCGCCGGTCATTTCCACGTGGATACCTCCGGGGAACGAACCCAGTGCCTCGTGCACCTCGAAGAAGCCGCGAACCTCGTCGAGCACGTCGTCGAAGCGGCGGGTCTTGTAGCCGGAGGGCACGGAGATGGTGTTGCCGTGCATCGGGTCGGTAACCCAGACGACCTTCGCGCCTTCAGCCTGCACACCCTCAACGATTGCGGGCAGCTTCTCGCGGATGTTCTTCGCACCCATGCGGGTGATGAAGGTCAGGCGGCCGGGCTCGCGGTTCGGGTCGAGCTTATCAATCAGTGCGAGTGCGTCCTCTGCGGTGGTGCCAGGGCCCAGCTTCACGCCGATGGGGTTGCGGACCTTGGAGAGGAAGTCCACGTGTGCATCGTCGATGCCGCGGGTGCGCTCGCCAATCCACAGGAAGTGCGCGGAGGTGTCGTAGGGCAGCTGGGTGCGCGAGTCGATGCGGGTGAGGGCACGCTCGTAGTCCAGCACGAGCGCCTCGTGGCCGACGTACAGGTCGGTGGTCTTGAGGGCTTCGAAGTTAACGCCGCAGGCTTCCATGAACTTGAGGGCGCGGCCGATTTCGTTGGCGGTCTTCTCGTAGCGCTCGTGCGCGGGGTTGGAGGTGAAGCCACGGTTCCACTGGTGCACGGCGCGCAGGTCTGCGAAGCCGCCCTTGGTGAAGGCGCGCACCAGGTTCAGGGTGGATGCGCTGGTGTGGTAGCCGCGCAGCATGCGCTTGGGATCGTGTACGCGGGCTTCGGGGGTGAAGTCGAAACCGTTGACGGTCTCGCCACGGAAGGAGGGCAGGGTGACGTCGCCGCGGGTTTCCGTGTCTGCGGAACGGGGCTTGGAGAACTGGCCCGCCATGCGGCCCATCTTCACCACGGGCATGGAGGCACCGTAGGTGAGCACTGCAGACATCTGCAGGATGGTCTTGACGCGGCCGGAGATCTTGTCGGCGGTTGCGCCCGCGAAG
>NZ_CALJRY010000073.1 GCF_937976295.1 uncultured Rothia sp.
CCGTTCGCTAACCGGCCGCGCCCCGATGGTGTACACCGCAACCTCCTGGTGGTCGCAGTGCGTGGGTTCGCAGCAGTTCGGCACTCTGCCGCTGCACCTGGCAAGCTACTCGACCGTGGTCGGTGCAATTCCGGCGGGCTGGAGCGGCTACGACATTTGGCAGTTCACCGACTCCGGCCCGTTCGTGGGTGACTCGAACTTCTTCCCCGGCACCGTGAACGACCTGAAGGTTCTGGCGAAGAACCCCAACGCGGTGCACCGCAACTGGGCGAACGGTCAGGATCGCGCCGTTGAGGAACGTGCGGCAGATGACCGTGCCGCGCTGGATTCTAACGTGGTGACCACCGCGACCGGCTCGATCGATATTCGCACCGGCATCGGTAACTTCTGGAACAAGAACCGCTCCTTCTACGGCGACCCGATTGGTACCGAGTACTCCCTGGGCAACGGCGTGTACGCCCAGAAGTTCACCAACAACAAGACTATCTACTGGACGAACTCTCACGGCTCACACTGGCTGGTCACCAACGGCGGCTTGGATCAGAAGTTCCGCTCGGACGTGGCTCGTTTCCAAGGCTTGACTACCAACGAGGAGTCCCGCTCCGACACTATGGCGGTGTCCTTCGCCAATGGTGAGGGTGCCTACTGGTCTGCCGCTACCGGAACCAACATCATCAACGAGCGCGGCGCCATCTACGCGACCTGGCGTGCAGCCGGCATGAAGGGCGCACCCACCACCGATGAGCAGGACCTGGGTAACGGCTTGGTCAAGCAGGAATTCACCGGCAGCACCACCTACGTGTGGTCCACTCAGACCGGAACCCACCGCCTGCACACCGGCGGCGCGTTCTACCACCGCTTCCTGCAGCACCGCGGCATCTGGGGCGCCCCGGTGACCGACGAGACCGTCACCGCCACGGGTGCTCAGGTGCGATTCGCCTCCGGCAAGGTACTGCTCTGGTCGGATGCGTACGGTGCGTACGAGACCAATGGTAACGGCGCGATCTTCAATCACTGGGAGAAGAACACCGCCCGTTACGGTGCGGCACGCGGCGATGAGTCCTACGTGAACGGCGTGTACTACATGGACTTTGAGCGCGGCACGATTCGCTGGACCGCGCAGCGCGGAATCTACTAAACAGCGTGGAATCTATTCAACGCTGAAACGCGCATATGAAAACGAGGGGCACCTGGCAGAGGTGCCCCTCGTTCTTTTGCTACAGGGCGCATCTTCTGAACAACACAAAAATCAAGATGCGTTCTGTAGCGGGTGGGTTACCGAGTGAGTAGAGAACCCGGCTATGTTACCCGTGCCGGCAGGTAAATTTATGTCGAGGCGGCGCGCCGCCTTGAAGCGTTATTGCGGAAGCGTTATTGCGGATTTGTCCAAGAAGTTCGGATTAGTGTGGCGGACATAGTCCCCATTGACTATGTCCGTGGGGCCCACACTAATCTTTATGAGACCTCTCCCGAAGGTGTCTAGAGGAGCACCTAATCGGGATTTAAGGACTCACGGTGAATAACGGCACGGTACGAAGATGCTGAAATTCACCCGGGTATAACGTTCCGGGAGAAGGAATCGATATCTAGGAGGGCCGAAACCTTCACACGTCATATCCCGTTACCTATAGGGTAGGTGCAGGGGGCACTCGAAACCTATCTCTTCGATAAATATTACACTTCAACCAGTGGTTGAATGTTTACAATACAAGTATGTATTTTGAAGTCCATAGATGTCAAACAAGATTCTCTATTGAGCCAATTTAGTGAGAATTTTGAGCTAATCCCCGGAAATTTCCAAAATAAATTCCTGCGTATATTACGTTTAGGTGCCTAGTACTCACAGAGGTTTTCAGCCCCCTACGATAACGGCTCTCAAAAACCCCTAGCTATAAACCACAGCCATACAACGCCGCATTAAAAACACTAAGGCGCACCCCGCGTCGTATGCACAGCAGAAAGAGTACCCCTACTCCCCCGCCACACGGGATGCGCCCTAGGCGTTATAACCATCGAAGCCACCGGCAGAACCTCAGCCGAGTGAGACCTTGAAGCCCTACCGGGCGCCTCGAATCATCCGCCAGCTTAGAGGCTAGCGAAGTCCAGAACCATACGGCCGGTAATCTTACCCGCCGCCATTTCCTCGAAGACAGCCGGTGCCTCGTCAACCTCACGCAGCTGAACCACCGGAACCACGATGCCGTCAGCACCGAACTGGAACGCCTCCGCCAGATCCTGACGGGTACCCACCAGGGAGCCCACCACGCGGATGCCGTCCAGAACGATCTTCACAATGGACAGCTCCATCATCTCCGAGGGCAGACCAACAGCCACCACGGAACCGCCCGCACGAACCGACTCGACAGCCTGGTTGAATGCAACCTTCGACACCGCGGTCACCACAGCAGCGTGAGCGCCGCCGCCGGTCAGCTCGCGAATACGAGCCGGAACGTCCTCAACCTCACGGCCGTTGATGACGTGATCAGCACCGACCTTACGAGCCAGAGCCAGCTTGTCGTCGTTGATATCAACAGCGATAACCTTGGCACCGAAAACCTTCTTAGCGTACTGAACAGCCAGGTTGCCCAGACCGCCAGCGCCGTAAGCAACCAGCCACTGACCCGGGCGAACCAGCGACTCCTTGGTTGCCTTGTAGGTGGTCACACCAGCGCAGGTAATGGAGCTAGCCTGCGCCGGGTCAAGGCCCTCGGGAACCTTCACAGCGTAATCAGCGGTCACCAGGGTGTACTCGCTCATGCCGCCGTCAACCGAGTAGCCTGCGTTCTTCACCGAACGGCACAGGGTCTCACGACCCGAGGTGCAGTACTCACAGTGACCGCAGCCCTCGAAGAACCAAGCCACCGACACGCGGTCGCCTTCCTTCAGGGACTCAACACCCTCGCCAACCTTGACGACACGGCCGATGCCCTCGTGGCCCAGAATACGACCCGGAACCTCACCGAAGTCACCGGCAGCCACGTGCAGGTCAGTGTGGCACACGCCCGAGTACTCAATCTTCACGAGCGCCTGGCCGTGACCAACCTCCGGAATGGGAACCTCACGGACAACAACCGAACCGTCAACCTTCTCAGGGACAACAACAGCCTTCATGGTTTCCTTGCACATGATCTAAACTCCTTAGTCATTGGTGGCCGCGCTCAAACCGCAATCTGCGTTGCGTAATCTGCAAGCCGCAATCTGCAATCTGCGCTTTGCATTCTGCGCTGTGCAACCTAGCGGGGTGGGCGCGTATATTCTTTACATTTCCACCGTAAAATGATGAGCCGACAATCTAAAGGTTCACCCCCGAATATGACAGAGGGGTTAGATAGAGGCATTCTCACGAGCGAGGATGAGCTTTCGATAAGGTCTATTCCGACCAATGCGCTAAACCGCCAAAGGTTGATATGACGCTATGACGAACCGACACAGAAGATGAGAATGCCTCCCAAACCAGCGGTCTGGGAGGCATTCAGAAAAAATTTAAATATTAAGTTTGAGGCGCATACCACCCTAAAGAAAGGGTTCAATCTGCACCTATACGATTCCTGCAGGCTCACAGGAACTCTTAGCCGATGAGACTTAGCTGCCTAGAAGCAGAAAGCAACCTCAATATAGCCGGCACCGCGCTCGCCCGGACCATTCGGAGCGTTCAACGCCCAGCCCAGATCCATGATGCGCACCGTAGAATCCATGAACGTACCGCCGCCAGCACCACCGCCAGCCAGCTGCACCGAACCCACCGCATAGCGGGCACGAGCCGAATCGTTATTCCACTTCTGCGACACCACACGAGCCGAAACGCTCAACGCAGCACCGGAGCCGCCGCCGCCATAACCGGCGCCACCGCCTCCAGAAACCACCGACTGGTAGCCGTTAAACAGCTCGCCAGCGTTCGACGGGCGGTTATCGGTACCCTCCGGAGTCTGATCCCACTGGTACGAATA